>NZ_JBLYNV010000111.1:0-8022 GCF_049310165.1 Endozoicomonas sp. ALE010
CCATTGTCCACCAGTTTCGCCATGACCCACAGCAGGTTGGCAACATGCTGGGCAATAAATTGGTCTTTTTGTGCGTTCACGTGGGGCAACAGGGCGGCCACGGCCTCGTTGAGCACTGGTGTCCGCTCCTGCCCATTGTCCACAAGTTTCGCCATGGCCCACAACAGGTTGGCGATTCCCTGGGCATTAAATTGGTCTTTCTGTGCGTTCACGAGAGGCAACAGGGCGGCCACGGCCCTGTTGAGCCCCGGTGTCTGCTCCTGCCCATTGTCCACCAGTTTCGTCATGGCCCACAACAGGTTGGCGATTCCCTGGGCATTAAATTGGTCTTTCTGTGCGTTCACGAGAGGCAACAGGGCGGCCACGGCCCTGTTGAGCCCCGGTGTCTGCTCCTGCCCATTGTCCACCAGTTTCGTCATGGCCCACAGCAGGTTGGCGATTTGTTGAGGAATAAATTGGTCTTTCTGTGCGTTCACGAGAGGCAACAGGGCGGCCATGGCCCCGTTGAGCCCCGGTGTCTGCTTCTGCCCATTGTCCACCAGTTTCGCCATGGCCCACAGCAGGTTGGCGATATGCTGAGGAATAAATTGGTCTTTCTGTGCGTTCACGAGAGGCAACAGGGCGGCCACGGCCTCTTTGAATCCTGGTGTCCACTCCTGCTCGTTGTCCACCAGTTTCGCCATGGCCCACAGCAGGTTGGCGATATCCTGGACATTAAATTGGTCTTTCTGTGCGTTCACCCGGGGGAACAGCGCGACCAGGGCCTCGTTGACTCCTGGTGTCCGCTCCAGCCCGTTTTCCACCAGTTTCGCCATGGCCCACAGCAGGTTGGCGATATGCTGAGGAATAAATTGGTCTTTCTGCGCGTTCACGAGAGGCAACAGGGCGGCCACGGCCTCGTTGAGCCCTGGTGTCCGCTCCAGCCCGTTGTTCACCAGTTTCGTAATGGCCCACAGCAGGTTGGCAATGTCCCGGGCATTAAGTTGGTTTTTCTGTGCGTTCACGAGGGGCAACAGGGCGGCCACGGCCTCGTTGAGCCCTGGTGTCCGCTCCAGCCCGTTGTCCACCAGTTTCGTAATGGCCCACAGCAGGTTGGTAATGCCCTGGGCATTAAGTTGGTCTTTCTGTGCGTTCACGAGGGGCAACAGGGCGGCCACGGCCTCGTTGAGCCCTGGTGTCCGCTTCTGCCCGTTGTCCGACAGTTTCGCGATGGCCCACAGCAGGTTGACAATATTCTGGGTATTAAATTGATCTTTCTGTGCGTTCACATGGGGGAACAGTACGGCCACGGCTTCTTTGAGCTCCGGTGTCCACTCCCCGTTGTCCACCAGTTTCGTCATGGCCCACAGCAGGTTGGCGATACCCTGGGCATTGAATTGGTCTTTCTGTGTGTTCACGTGGGGCAACAGGGCACCCATGGCCTCTTTGAACTCTGGTGTCTGCTCCAACCCGTTGTCCACCAGTTTCGCCATGGCCCACAGCAGGTTGGCAATGCCCTGGGCCTTAAATTGGTCTTTCATTGCGCTCACGTGGGGCAACAGCGCGACAACGGCCTCGTTGAACTCCGGTGTCTGCTTCTGCCCTTTGTCCACCAGTTTCGCCATGGCCCAAAGCAGGTTGGCGATACCCCGGGCATCAATATTCCTGGCTTGAGGTTTTTGGCTGCAGTTAAATATTATTGCATCCAGTAGCGTTGACAATAAGTGAGCTTGAGTAAGCTTGACACGCTCATTCATGGGGTAATGAGAGGTAAAAACACCCGCTGAAGTCAATGAATGAAGTGTTGTCGTCAGGCTTCGCCAATTCCAGCTACGTGTTGGGGTAAAGTTTTGCAGCATACGTATCAGCTGGCTTTGTTCTGCCCGGTTTAACGGTCTTTTAGCAGCTGACGTGTATTCTTTAATTGAACTGGCAAATTGACTGTGATTTTTTCCATTATAGCGATGACCGAAATAATCCGATTTACTCAACAGATCATCCATTATTTCCTGTGTGATGAGGGCATTAAAATCTTGAGCAGGGTTTACCGAGCGGCACTGTAGATGTTGAGAAGAGCGTGTGCCAGAAGAATGGTAAAATTCATTGCGACCCGGCACAGTGCGGGGGGGATTATCCCATGGTCTGACTGTGGCATATCTATATCGTCCACGCCCTGAAGAAGGGGCGTGGTTATTCGGTTGGTTGTAATCATTACCTGAGCTGGTGTAATTACAACTGATACCAGCAGATCTTTTATCCATAATTATATTTCATTAATTCATGAGAATATTAAAAGCAGACTGCGGTTCTGTTCAGAAGTTCATTTTGCTGAACGGTTTATAAACGCAAGTGGTTGGAGGAGAACATCTACTCTGAATTGTGAAAATGGTTCCTGAGTCACGATGGCAGGGAGGCGATTACTGGCTGTTTGCTCTCTTTTTTATTTGGTCAATAAATGGTTTCATTACATCCAGGTTCCAAAGCCTGTTAACCGGGATTTCAATGACCTCAAATCCTGATTTCTGCAGCAGTGCGATTTTCAGCAGAGTCGAACCATTCCTGGTGTTGAAATCACCACCCACGTAATGAGACGGTCCCTGAACTTCAATCACCATATTGTGATCTGGCAGTAGCAGGTCAACCGGAGGCAATGAGTGCAAACTCTTTTCTTCTTCAATCTTCAAAGAGGGCATACATGATTGGAGTTGATTACGGAAGTCGGATTGGCGTTTTGAAACGATTGTCTGGTAATGGGGGTTGAACGGACACGCTCTGCCAAGCCAACTGGCGGCCATGGCAATGGTGGTTTGATCCTCTTCATTATCCGGTGATGTATTTTCCAGGCGAGTCAACAGGATATCCATGTGCTTTTCAAGCACGTTATTTTTATTGGCTTTGGAGTCTAGAGACAACCTGGCACAGCATACCATTACGCCCCAGAGAGACATCGATATATCTTGCCTGGAGAGCTGAGGGGTTTCACTGATTCGGTAGACAAGCGATTCGAATGCAGAGGTAACCACATTCAGCTCAACGAGTTCACCCAGTTTCGCCATGGCCCACAGCAGGTTGGCGATACCCTGTGGTGTAAAGTCAGCTTTCCGTGCGCTCACGTGGGGTAACAGCGCTGCCACAGTCGCTTTGAACTCTGGTGTCCACTCCTGCCCGTTATCCACCAGTTTCGCCATGGCCCACAGCAGGTTAACGATGTGCTGAGGAATAAATTGGTATTTCTGTATTTTCACGCGGGGCAACAGTGCGACCACGGCCTTGTTAAGCGCTGGTGTCTGCTCCTGCCCGTTGTCCACCAGTTTCGCCATGGCCCATAGCATGTTGGCGATCTCTTGTGGTTTAAAGGTAGCTCTCTGAGCATTCACGTGGGGCAACAGTGCGGTCACGGCCTCGTTGAGTTCTGGTGTCGACTCCTGCCCGTTGTCCACCAGTTTCGCCATGGCCCACAGCAGGTTGGCGATACCTTGTGGTTTAAAGGTAGCTCTCTGTGCATTCACGTGGGGCAACAGTGCGGTCACGGCCTCGTTGAGTTCTGATGTCGACTCCTGTCCGTTGTCCACCAGTTTCGCCATGGCCCACAGCAAATTGGCAATACCCTGTGGTGTAAAGCTGGCTTTCTGTGCGCTCACGTGGGGCAACAACGCGGCCATGGCCTCGTTGAGCTCTGGTGTCTGCTCCTGCCCGTTGTCCACCAGTTTCGCTATGGCCCACAGCAGGTTGGTGATTTCCTGTGGTTTAAAGTGAGCTTTCTGTGCGACCACTTGGGGCAATAGCGTGGCCACGACCTCGTTGAGTGCTGGTGTTCGCTCCTGCCCGTTGTCCACCAGTTTCGCCATGGCCCACAGCAGGTTGGCGATAACCTGGGCATGAAATTGGGTTTTCTGTGCGTTCACCCGGGGCAACAGCGCGACCAGGGCTTCGTTGAGCCCTGGTGTCTGCTTCTGCCCGTTGCCCACCAGTTTCGCCATGGCCCACAGCAGGTTGGCGATATGCTGAGGAATAAACTGGTTTTTCTGTGCGTTCACATTGGGCAACAGCGCAGCCACGGCCTCGTTGAACCCTGGTGTCCGCTCCTGGCCGTTGTCCACCAGTTTTGCCAGGGCCCACAGCAGGTTGGCGATACCCTGTGGTTTAAAGTTATCTTTTTGTACGTTTACGTGGGGTAGCAGCGTGGCTACGGCCTGGTTGAGCTCTGGTATCCGCTTCTGCCTGTTGTCCGACAGTTTCGCGATGGCCCACAGCAGGTTGGCAATATTCTGGGTATTAAGTTGATCTTTCTGTGCGCTCACATGGTGCAACAGCGCGGCTAAGGCCTCGTTGAGCTCTGGTGTCCGCTTCTGCCCGTTGTCCGACAGTTTCGCGATTGCCCACAGCAGGTTGACAATATGCTGGGTATTAAATTGATCTATCTGTGCGTTCACATGGGGGAGCAGCGCGGCCACAGCTTCTTTGAGCTCCGGTGTCCACTCCCCGTTGTCCACCAGTTTCGTCATGGCCCACAGCAGGTTGGCGATACCCTGGGCATTGAATTGGTCTTTCTGTATGTTCACGTGGGTCAACAGGGCGGCCATGGCCTCTTTGAACTCTGCTGTCTGCTCCAGCCCGTTGTCCACCAGTTTCGCCATGGCCCACAGCAGGTTGGCAATGCCCTGGGCCTTAAATTGGTCTTTCTTTGCGTTCACGTGGGGCAACAGCGCGACAACGGCCTCGTTGAACTCTGGTGTCTGCTTCTGCCCGTTGTCCACCAGTTTCGCCATGGCCCAAAGCAGGTTGGCGATACCCCGGGCATCAATATTCCTGGCTTGAGGTTTTTGGCTGCAGTTAAATATTATTGCATCCAGTAGCGTTGACAATAAGTGAGCTTGAGTAAGCTTAACACGCTCATCCATGGGGGAATGAGGGGTAAAAACACCCGCTGAAGTTAATGAATGAAGTGTTGTCGTCAGGCTTCGCCAATTCCAGCTCCGTGTTGGGGTAAAGTTTTGCAGCATACGTATCAGCTGGCTTTGTTCCGCCCGGTTTAACGGTCTTTTAGCAGCTGACGTGTATTCTTTAATTGAACAGGCAAATTGGCTGTGATTTTTTCCATTATAGCGATGACCGAAATGATCCGATTTACTCAACAGATCATCCATTATTTCCTGTGTGATGAGGGCATTAAAATCTTGAGCAGGGTTTACTGAATGGCACTGTAGATGTTGAGAAGAGCGTGTGCCAGAAGAATGGTAAAATTCATTGCGACCCGGCACAGTGCGGGTGGGATTATCCCATTGTTTGACTGTGGCATGCCTATATCGTCCACGCCCTGAAGAGGGAGCATGGTTATTCGGTTGGTTGTAATTATTAACTGATCTTGTGTATTTACCACTGATACCAGCAGATCTTCCATCCATAATTATATTTCATTAATTCATGAGAATATAAAAAGCAGACTGCGGTTCTGTTCAGAAGTTCATTTTGTTGAACGGTTTATAAACGCAAGTGGTTGGAGGAGAGCATCTACTCTGAATTGTGAAAACGGTTCCTGAGTCACGATGGCAGGGAAACGATTACTGGCTGTTTGTTCTCTTCTTTATTTGGTCAATAAATGGTTTCATTACATCCAGGCTGCAAAGCCGGTTAACCGGGATTTCAATGACCTTAAATCCTGATTTTTGCAGCAGTGCGATTTTCAGCAGAGTCGAACCCTTCCTTGTTTTGAAATCACCATTCACGTAATGAGACGATCCCTGAACTTCAATCACCATGTTGTGATCTGGCAGTAACAGGTCAACCGGAGGTAATGAGTTCAGACTCTTTTCTTCTTCAATCTTCAAAGAGGGCATGCATGATTGGAGTTGATTGCAAAAGTCAGCCTGATGTTTTGAAATGGTTGTCTGGTAATGGGGGGTGAAGGGACACGCTCTGCCAAGCCAACTGGCGGCCATGGCAATGGTGGTTTGATCCTCTTCATTATCTGGGAATGTATTTTCCAGGCGAGTCAACAGGATATCCAGATGTTTTTCAAGCGCGTTATTTTTATTGGCATTGGAGTCTAGAGACAACCTGGCACAGCATACCATTACGCCCCAGAGAGACATGGATATATCTTGCCTGGAGAGCTGAGGGGTTTCACTGATTCGGTAGACAAGCGATTCGAATGTAGAGATAACCACATTCAGCTCAACGAGCTCACCCAGTTTCGCCATGGCCCACAGCAGGTTGGCGATACCCTGTGGTGTAAAGTTAGCTTTCCGTGCGCTCACGTGGGGTAACAGCGCAGCCACGGCCGCTTTGAACTCTGGTGTCCACTCCTGCCCGTTATCCACCAGTTTCGCTATGGCCCACAGCAGGTTGGCGATGTGCTGGGGAATAAATTGGTCTTTCTGTGCCTTCACGTGAGGCAACAGCATGGCCACAGCCTTGTTGAGCGCTGGTGTCTGCCCCCGTCCGTTGTCCACCAGTTTCGCCATGGCCCACAGCAGGTTGGTGATTTCCTGTGGTGTAAAGTTAGCTTTCTGTGCGATCACCTGAGGCAACAGTGCGGTCACGGCCTCGTTGAGTTCTGGTGTCCGCTCCTGCCCGTTGCCCACCAGTTTCGCCAAGGCCCACAGCAGATTGGCAATACCCTGTTGTGTAAAGCTGGCTTTCTGTGCGCTCACGTGGGGCAACAGTGCCGTCACGGCTTCGTTGAGTTCTGGTGTTGACTCCTGCCCGTTGTCCACCAGTTTCGCCATGGCCCACAGCAGATTGGCAATACCCTGTGGTGTAAAGCTGGCTTTCTGTGCGCTCACGTGGGGCAACAACGCGGCCATGGCCTCGCTGAGCTCTGGTGTCCGCTCCTGCCCGTGGTCCACCAGTTTCGCCATGGCCCACAGCAGGTTGGTGATTTCCTGTGGTTTAAAGTGAGCTTTCTGTGCGATCACTAGGGGCAATAGCGTGGCCACGACCTCGTTGAGTGCTGGTGTCTGCTCCAGCCCGTTGTCCACCAGTTTCGCCATGGCCCAAAGCAGGTTGGCAATAAACTGGACATGAAATTGGGTTTTCTGTGCGTTCACCCGGGGCAACAGCGCGACCAGGGCTTCGTTGAGCCCTGGTGTCTGCTCCTGCCCATTGTCCACCAGTTTCGCCATGGCCCACAGCAGGTTGGCGATATGCTGAGGAATAAATTGGTCTTTCTGTGCGTTCACATTGGGCAACAGCGCAGCCACGGCCTCGTTGAACCCCGGAGTCCGCTCCTGGCCGTTGTCCACCAGTTTCGCCAGGGCCCACAGCAGGTTGGCAATATGCTGGGCACTAAATTGGTCTTTCTGTGCGTTCACGTAGGGCAACAGCGCGGCCACGGCCTCGTTGAGCCCTGGTGTCCGCTCCAGCCCGTTGTCCACCAGTTTCGCCATGGCCCACAGCAGGTTGGCGATACCCTGTGGTTTAAAGTTATCTTTTTGTACGTTCACATGGTGCAACAGCGCGGTTACAGCCTCGTTGAGCTCTGCTGTCCGCTTCTGCCCGTTGTCCACCAGTTTCGCCATGGCCCACAGCAGGTTGACAATATTCTGGGTATTAAATTGATCTTTCTGTGCGTTCACATGGGGGAACAGCACGGCCACGGCTTCTTTGAGCTCCGGTGTCCACTCCCCGTTGTCCACCAGTTTCGTCATGGCCCACAGAAGGTTGGCGATACCCTGGGCATTGAATTGGTCTTTCTGTATGTTCACGTGGGTCAACAGGGCACCCATGGCCTCTTTGAACTCTGGTGTCTGCTCCAGCCCGTTGTCCACCAGTTTCGCCATGGCCCACAGCAGGTTGGCAATGCCCTGGGCCTTAAATTGGTCCTTCATTGCGCTCACGTGGGGCAACAGCGCGACAACGGCCTCGTTGAACTCCGGTGTCTGCTTCTGCCCGTTGTCCACCAGTTTCGCCATGGCCCACAGCAGGTTGGCGATACCCCGGGCATCAATATTCCTGGCTTGAGGTTTTTGGTTGCACTTGAATATTATTGCGTCAAGCAGAGTGGACAATAAGGAAGCTTGAGTTAGCTTGACACGCTCATCC
>NZ_JBLYNV010000112.1:0-7845 GCF_049310165.1 Endozoicomonas sp. ALE010
AAGAGGATCAAACCACCATTGCCATGGCCGCCAGTTGGCTTGGCAGAGCGTGTCCGTTCAACCCCCATTACCAGACAATCGTTTCAAAACGTCAATCCAACTTCCGCAATCAACTCCAATCCTGTATGCCCTCTTTGAAAATTGAAGAAGAAAAGAGTTTGAACTCATTACCTCCGGTTGACCTGTTACTGCCAGATCACAACATTATTATTGAAGTTCAGGGGCCGTTTCATTACGTGAATGGTGATTTCAAAACCAGGAAAGGTTCGACTCTGCTGAAAATCGCACTGTTGCAAAAAGCAGGGTTTGAAGTCATTGAAATCCCGGTTAACCAGCTTTGTAACCAGGATTTAATGAAACCATTTATTGATC
The DNA here is from genome assembly GCF_049310165.1 of Endozoicomonas sp. ALE010. Classification (NCBI taxonomy): domain Bacteria; kingdom Pseudomonadati; phylum Pseudomonadota; class Gammaproteobacteria; order Oceanospirillales; family Endozoicomonadaceae; genus Endozoicomonas; species Endozoicomonas sp. ALE010. The sequence continues at coordinate 373 of NZ_JBLYNV010000112.1, forward strand.
AAGTAAAGAAGAGAACAAACAGCCAGTAATCGTCTCCCTGTCATCATGACTCAGGAACCGTTTTTACAATTCAGAGTAGATGTTCTCCTCCAACCACTTGCGTTTATAAACCGTTCAGCAAAATGAACTTCTGAACAGAACCGCAGTCTGCTTTTTATATTCTCATGAATTAATGAAATATAATTATGGATAGAAGATCTGCTGGTATCAGTGGTAAATACACAAGATCAGTTAATAATTACAACCAGCCGAATAACCATGCCCCTTCTTCAGGGCGTGGGCGATATAGACATGCCACAGTCAGACCATGGGATATTCCCCCCCGCAATGCCCCGGGGCGCAATAAATTTTACCACTCTTCTGGCACACGCTCTTCTCAAAATCTACAGTGCCGTTCAGTAAACCCTGCACAAGATTTTAATGCCCTCATTAAACAGGAAATAATGGATGATCTGGTGAGTAAATCGGATCATTTCGGTCATCGCTATGATGGGAGAAATCACGGGCAATATGCCAGTTTAATTAAAAAATACACGTCAGCTGCTGAAAGACCGTTAAATCGAGCGGAACAAAGCCAGCTGATACGTTTGCTGCAAAATTTTACCGCAACACGGAGCTGGAATTGGCGAAGCCTGACGACAACACTTCACTCATTGACTTCAGCGGGTGTTTTTACCCTACATAAACCCATGGATGAGCGAGTTAAACTTACTCAGGCTAACTTATTGTCAACACTATTTGATGCAATAATATTTCACTGCAACCAAACACCTCAAGCCAGGGATATTGATGCCCAGGGTATTGCCAACCTGCTGTGGGCAATGGCAAAAATGTTGGACAACGGGCAGGAACGGACACCAGAGTTCAACGAGGCCGTTGTCGCGCTGCTGCCCCATGTGAACGCACAGAAAGACCAATTTAAGGCCCAGGGCATTGCCAACCTGCTGTGGGCCATGGCGAAGCTGGTGGACAACGGGCTGGAGCCGACACCAGGGCTCAAAGAGGCCTTAGCTGCCCTGTTGCCCCACGTGAAGGCACAGAAAGACCAATTTTGGGCCCAGGCCATTGCCAACCTGCTGTGGGCCATGGCGAAACTGGTGGACAACGAACTGGAGCAGTTACCAGGGCTCAAAGAGGCCTTAGCTGCCCTGTTGCCCCTCGTGAACGCACAGAAAAATCAACTTAATGCCCAGTGCATTGCCAACCTGCTGTGGGCCATGGCGAAACTGGTGGGCAACGAACTGGAGCCGACATCAGGGCTCAAAGAGGCCGTGGCCGCCCTGCTGCCCCTCCTGGACGCACAGAAAAACCGACTTAATGCCCAGGGCATTGCCAACCTGCTGTGGGCCTTGGCGAAACTGGTGGACAACGGGCTGGAGCAGACACCGGGGTTCAAAGAGGCCGTGGCCGCCCTGTTGCCCCTCGTGAACGCACAGAAAGACCAATTTACTCCTCAGGCTATCACCAACCTGCTGTGGGCCATGGCGAAACTGGTGGAAAATACGCAGCGGCAGACACCGGGGCTCAACGAGGCCGTGGCAGCCCTGTTGCCTCTCGTGAGCGCACAGAAAGACCAATTAATTCCTCAGCATATCGCCAACATGCTGTGGGCCATGGCGAAACTGGTGGACAATGGGCAGGAGCAGACACCAGAGTTCAAAAAGGCCGTGGCCGCCCTGTTGCCCCTCGTGAACGCACAGAAAGATCAATTTATTCCTCAGGCTGTCGCCAACCTGCTGTGGGCCATGGTGAAACTGGTGGAAAATACGCAGCAGCAGACACCAGGGCTCAACGAGGCCGTGGCCGCCCTGTTACCCCTCGTGAACGTACAGAAAGCTAACTTTAAACCAAAGGGTATCGCCAACCTGTTGTGGGCCATGGCGAAACTGGTGGACATTACGCAGGAGCGGACACCAGAACTCAACGAGGCCGTGACCGCCCTGTTGCCCCATGTGAACGCACAAAAAGACCAATTTATTGCCCAGCATGTTGCCAACCTGCTGTGGGTCATGGCGAAACTGGTGGACAATGGGCAGGAGCAGACACCAGAGTTCAACGAGGCCGTAGCCGCACTGTTGCCCTGCGTGAACGCAAAAAAAGACCAATTCAATGCCCGGGATATCGCCAACCAGCTGTGGGCCATGGCGAAACTGGTGGAAAATATGCAGCAGCAGACACCCGGGCTGAACAAGGCCGTGACCACGCTATTGCCCCACGTGAAAATACAGAAAGCTAACTTTAAACCACAGGATATCGCCAACATGCTGTGGGCCATGGCGAAACTGGTAGACAACAGGTACGAGCAGACACCAGAGTTCAACAAATCCATGGCTGCGCTGTTGACCTGCGTGATCGAACAAAAAGCTAACTTTAACCCACAGGAAATCGCCAACATGCTATGGGCCATGGCAAAACTGGTGGATAACGGGCAGGAGCAAACACCAGGGCTCTACGAGGCCGTGGCCGCGCTGTTGCACCGGGTGAAAGCACAGGAAGACCAATTTAATGCCCAGGGTATTGCCAACCTGCTGTGGTCCACGGCCAAACTGGGTGAACTCATTGAGCTGAATGTGGCTACCTCTACGTGCGAATCGCTTGTCTATCGAATCAGTAAGAACCTTCCGTTTTCTCAGGAAGAGATATCGATGTCTCTATGGGGAGTCATGGTATGCTGTGCCAGGTTGGCTCTGGTCTCCAAAACCAATAAAAGTAATGTGCTTGAAAAGCACATGGATGACCTGTTGACGCGCCTGGAAAATACCTCACCAGATAATGAAGAGGATCGATCCAACATGATCATGGCCTCAAGTTGGCTTGGCAGAGCGTGTCTGGTCGTCCGCCATTACCAGACAGCCATTTCAAAAACCCAGGCCGACTTCCGCAATCAACTCCAATCATGTATGCCCTCTTTGAAGATTGAAGAAGAAAAGAGTTTGAACTCATTGCCTCCGGTTGACCTGTTACTGCCAGATCACAACATGGTGATTGAAGTTCAGGGACCGTCTCATTACGTGGGTGGTGATTTCACAACCAGGAAGGGTTCGACTCTGCTGAAAATCGCACTGCTGCAAAAATCAGGATTTGAGGTCATTGAAATCCCGGTTAACAGGCTTTTGAACCAGGATTTAATGAAACCATTTATTGATCAAATAAAGAAGAGAACAAACAGCCAGTAATCGCCTCCCTGCCATCGTGACTCAGGAACCGTTCTCACAATTCAGAGTAGATGTTCTTCTCCAGCCACATGTGTTTATAGACAGTTCAGCAAAATGAACTTCTGAACAGAACCGCAGTCTGCTTTTTATATTTTCATGAATTGATGAAATATAATTATGGATAGAAGTTCTGCTGGTATCAGTGGTAAATACACAAGATCAGTTAATAATTACAACCAGCCGAATAACCATGCCTCTTCTTCAGGGCGTGGACGATATAGGCATGCCACAGTCAGACCATGGGATATTTCCCCCCGCACTGCACCGGGTCGCAATGAATTTTACCACTCTTCTGGCACACGCTCTTTTCAACACCTACAGTGCCGTTCAGTAAACCCTGCTCAAGATTTTAATGCCCTCATCAAACAGGAAATAATGGATGATCTGTTGAGTAAATCGGATCATTTCGGTCATCGCTATGATGGGAGAAATCACGGGCAATATGCCAGTTTAATTAAAAAATACACGTCAGCTGCTGAAAGACCTTTAAATCGAACAGAACAAAGCCAGCTGATGCGTTTGCTGCAAAATTTTACCGCAACACGGAGCTGGAATTGGCGAAGCCTGACGACAACACTTCACTCATTGACTTCAGCGGGAGTTTTTACCCTGCATCAACCCATGGATGAGCGAGTTAAACTTACTCAGTCTATCTTATTGTCAACGCTATTTGATGCAATAATATTTGACTGCAAACAAAAACCTCCAGCCAGGGATATTGATGCCCGGGGTGTCGCCAACCTGCTGTGGGCCATGGCAAAAATGTTGGACAACGGGCAGGAACGGACACCAGAGTTCAACGAGGCCGTTGTCGCGCTGTTGCCCCACGTGAACGCACAGAAAGACCAATTTAAGGCCCAGGGCATTGCCAACCTGCTGTGGGCCATGGCGAAACTGGTGGACAACGGGCTGGAGCGGACACCAGGGCTCAACGAGGCCGTGGTCGCCCTGTTGCCCCACGTGAACGTACAGAAAGACCAATTTCAGGCCCGGGCCATTGCCAACCTGCTGTGGGCCATGGCGAAACTGGTGGACAACGGGCTGGAGCGGACACCATGGCTCAAAGAGGCCTTAGCCGCCCTGTTGCCCCTCGTGAATGCACAGAAAAACCAACTTAATGCCCAGGGCATTGCCAACCTGCTGTGGGCCATGGCGAAACTGGTGGACAACGAACTGGAGCGGACACCGGGGCTCAAAGAGGCCGTGGCCGCCCTGCTGCCCCTCCTGGACGCACAGAAAAACCGACTTAATGCCCAGAACATTGCCAACCTGCTGTGGGCCATGGCGAAACTGGTGGACAACGGGCTGGAGCAGACACCTGGGTTCAAAGAGGCCGTGGCCGCTCTGTTGCCCCACGTGAACGCACAGAAAGACCAATTTATTCCTCAGCATATCGCCAACCTGCTGTGGGCCATGGCGAAACTGGTGGACAATGGCCAGGAGCAGACACCGGGGCTCAACGGGGCCGTGGCAGCCCTGTTGCCTCTCGTGAACGAACAGAAAGACCAATTTATTCCTCAACATATCGCCAACCTGCTGTGGGCCATGGCGAAACTGGTGGACAATGGGCAGGAGCAGACACCGGGTCTCAACGGGGCCGTGGCCGCCCTGTTGCCTCTCGTGAACGCACAGAAAGACCAATTTATTCCTCAGCATATCGTCAACCTGCTGTGGGCCTTAGCGAAACTGGTGGACAATGGGCAGGAACAGACACCGGGGCTCAACAGGGCCGTGGCCGCCCTGTTGCCCCTCGTGAACGCACAGAAAAACCAACTTAATGCCCAGGGAATCGCCAACCTGTTGTGGGCCATGGCGAAACTGGTGGACAACGGGCAGGAGCGGACACCAGAGCTCAACGAGGCCGTGGCCGCCTTGTTGCCCCACGTGAACGCACAAAAAGACCAATTTATTGCCCAGCATGTTGCCAACCTGCTGTGGGTCATGGCGAAACTGGTGGACAATGGGCAGGAACAGACACCAGAGTTCAACGAGGCCGTAGCCGCACTGTTGCCCTGCGTGAACGTACAAAAAGACCAATTTAATGCCCGGGATATCGCCAACCTGCTGTGGGCCATGGCGAAACTGGTGGACAACGAGCAGAAGCAGACACCCGGGCTCAACGAGGCCGTGGCCACGCTAATGCCCCACGTGAAAGTACAGAAAGCTAACTTTAAACCACAGGATATCGCCAACCTGCTGTGGGCCATGGCGAAACTGGTAGACAACAGGTACGAGCAGACACCAGAGTTCAACAAAACCGTGGCTGCGCTGTTGATCTGCGTGATCGTACAAAAAGCTAACTTTAACCCACAGGAAATCGCCAACCTGCTTTGGGCCATGGCAAAACTGGTGGATAACGGGCAGGAGCAAACACCAGGGCTCTACGAGGCCGTGGCCGCGCTGTTGCACCGGGTGAACGCACAGGAAGACCAATTTAATGCCCAGGGTATTGCCAACCTGCTGTGGTCCACGGCCAAACTGGGTGAACTCGTTGAGCTGAACGTGGCTACCTCTACGTTCGAATCGCTTGTCTATCGAATCAGTAAGAACCTTCAGTTTACTCAAAAAGAGATATCGATGTCTCTCTGGGGCGTAATGGTATGTTGTGCCAGGTTGTCTCTGGTCGCCAATGCCAATAAAAATAACGTACTTGAAAAACACATGGATGACCTGCTGACTCGCCTGGAAAATAACTCGCCATATAATGAAGAGGATCAATCCATCATGATCATGGCCTCAAGTTGGCTTGGCAGAGCGTGTCCGTTCGTCCGCCATTACCAGACAGCCATTTCAAAAACACAAGCCGACTTCCGCAATCAACTCCAATCATGTATGCCCTCTTTGAAGATTGAAGAAGAAAAGAGTTTGAACTCATTACCTCCGGTTGACCTGCTTCTGCCAGATCACAACATAGTGATTGAAGTTCAGGGACCGTCTCATTACGTGGGCGGTGATTTCAAAACCAGGAAGGGTTCGACGCTGCTGAAAATCGCACTGCTGCAGAAATCAGGATTTGAGGTCATTGAAATCCCGGTTAACAGGCTTTGGAACCAGAGTTTAATGAAACCATTTATTGATCAAATAAAGAAGAGAGCAAACAGCCAGTAATCGCCTCCCTGCCATCGTGACTCAGGAACCGTTTTCACAATTCAGAGTAGATGCTCTCCTCCAACCACTTGCGTTTATAAACCGTTCAACAAAATGAACTTCTGAACAGAACCGCAGTCTGCTTTTTATATTCTCATGAATTAATGAAATATAATTATGGATAGAAGATCTGCTGGTATCAGTGGTAAATACATAAGATCAGGTAATAATTACAACCAACCGAATAATCATGCCCCTTCTTCAGGGCGTGGACGATATAGGCATGCCACAGTCAGATCATGGGATAGTCTTCCCCGCACTGCACCGGATCGCAATGAATTTTACCATTCTTCTGGCACACGCTCTTCTCAACATCTACAGCGCCGCTCAGTAAACCATGCTCAGGATTTTAATGCGCTCATCAAACAGGAGATAATGGATGATCTGTTGAGTAAATCGGATCATTTCGGTCATCGCTATAATGGAAAAAATCACAGTCAATTTGCCAGTTCAATTAAAGAATACACGTCAGCTGCTAAAAGACCGTTAAACCGGGCAGAACAAAGCCAGCTGATACGTATGCTGCAAAACTTTACCCCAACACGGCGTTGGGATTGGCGAAGCCTGACGACAACACTTCATTCATTGACTTCAGCGGGTGTTTTTACCCCTCATTACCCCATGGATGAGCGTGTTAAGCTTACTCAAGCTCACTTATTGTCAACGCTACTGGATGCAATAATATTTAACTGCTGCCAAAAACCTCAAGCCACGAATATCGATGCCCGGGGTATCGCCAACCTGCTTTGGGCCATGGCGAAACTGGTGGACAAAGGACAGAAGCAGACAACGGAATTCAACGAGGCCGTTGTCGCGCTGTTGCCCCACGTGAGCGCAAAGAAAAACCAATTTAAGGCCCAGGGCATTGCCAACCTGCTTTGGGCCATGGCGAAACTGGTGGACAACGGGTTGGAGCAGACACCAGAGTTCAAAGAGGCCATGGGTGCCCTGTTGCCCCATGTGAACACACAGAAAGACCAATTCAATGCCCAGGGTATCGCCAACCTGCTGTGGGCCATAGCGAAACTGTCGGACAACGGGCAGAAGCGGACACCAGGGCTCAACGAGGCCGTGGCCGCCCTGTTGCCCCTCGTGAACGCACAGAAAGACC
>NZ_JBLYNV010000113.1:0-7796 GCF_049310165.1 Endozoicomonas sp. ALE010
GAGCTGGCTTACTCGGAGGCTTCAGACAAGCTGTATATTGGTGTTGACGGTGCCGGTATCGACACGATTGGTGGTAAGGATTTCACCGACACCGTGACCGATTTGACCACCAATATGCACAACTACCTGCCTGCTGCCACTGCTTCCCGGTTTGGGGGGATAAAAATAGGCGCTGGCCTGTCGATTGATGGCAGTGGTGTGGTGTCGGCCACGGGAGGCAGTGCGCAAGGATTGACGGAATCTGAGGTGGATGCACGGGTTCAGCTTGGAGTTGATTCTATTGTTGCTGGTGCTCCTGCTGCACTGAATACCCTTAACGAACTGGCCGAAGCGTTAAATGATGATGCCAATGCCGTCACCAGTCTGACTTCCCAGGTCTCTGGCAAGATGTCCAAAAGCCAGAACCTGGCGGATCTGACTAATGCCACCACTGCCCGAAGCAATCTGGGGCTGGGTGCCATGGCGCTTCAGAACTCAGCCAGTGTCAGTATCACAGGCGGTTCTATTGATGGTGTCACTCTGGATGGTGGCACCTTCTGATCCGGTAGTAACAAAAGGAATGGGCCTGTGTCTAACACCATCAAACTGAAAAGCTCGGCTACGCCGGGCAAGGTGCCACTGGCCTCTGACCTTGCGTCGGGGGAGGTGGCGATCAATACCGCTGATGGCATTATTTACGCTCTGGTTAATGGTGCAGTAGTTCCATTAAACCCCGCAACGTCGCCCATGAGCGCGGTTGACGGGCTTGAAGACGTTGTGGCCAATCTACAGGCACGTATCGAAGCATTGGAGCACGGAACTGTCTATCAGGAAGACGGGGAAACTGATATGAAACTGATAAGTTCATCGACAAAAAATACAACGACCTTTTTTGAGTTTGATGGTCTGCTGAATGACTCTAAATATTCATGCTTCATGCTTGTGTTGCAGAATATCAATATTAGCGACAGTGAATTTTCCCAGAAACACATTGGCATCGGTGTGCAGTCAGTGGGAGCAGGCATGGGCTATTGGGATGGGTACGGTTCGTCAAGAACTTCAGTGATCGCGAATGATCACTCTTCCACGCCGATGGTGAAAGAGTACAGTGGTATCAGGCTGATCGACGAAAAGTTTGACAACTTACAAATGTCAGGGCAGATAAATATCACTCCGGCAACTGATGGTGGACTTGGATCAATCCAGGCTCATCTGGAAACAGGTAACGGTCCTTATGCTTCTGCTTATTTATCCTGTGAATGGTTTGGCCAAATGACAGGGCTGAAGATTTTCAGCAGTGTTTCAGATGTTATGAGTGGAACCGTCCATCTCTACGGATTGATGAAATAAGTCTGCATGAAACTGGACATCACTTCCTTTACCGGCGAAGTCCCCTGGCTGGACAGCCATCTGCTGGAAGACACCCAGGCAGAGGCCGCCATTGACTGCCGGTTGACCAATGGCAGCCTGCGAGCCTACTACGCTCCTGCTGATGAACAGGCCCTGAACGCCACGCCGCAGTCCATCTACCTCTATCGCAACGAAGGCAGCCGGTACTGGTTTGACTGGACCACGGACGTGGACGTGATCCGTTCCCCGGTGGCCGACGATCCTAATAACCGGGTTTACTACACCGGCACGGTGAAAGGTCCCCGCTACACCGATAACGGGCTGGCCCTGAGTGGTGGCAGTGACTACCCGGTCAATGACCATCAGCTTGGACTGCCGGAACCGGACGTGGCTCCCGTGGTGACGCTCAGTGGTACACCGCTGGACGATGCTGAAGAAGTGGATGCCGAAACCCGTTTCTACAGTTATACCTGGGTGGACGAAAACGGACGGGAAGGTCCACCATCGCTGCCCTCCGGTGAGATTGTGGTGAAGCCCGGTGAAACGGTGGATATTACCGTGGGTGCCGGTCCCGGTGCCGTGGACCTGAATATCACCCATTACCGGATTTACACCAGCACCCAGATCGGCGTGTATCAGCTTTGCACCCAGATCAACAACGCCGGAACAGTGGCCACCGATACCCCCGTAGGTGTCACCACTGTGGTGGATGAAACGCCGTTGGACCAACGGGGCGGCATCCTGAAAACCATCGGCTGGATAGCGCCACCCAACAACCTGCAAGGCATGGTGGTGCTGCCCGGTGGCGTGGCGGCAGGGTTCTCTGGCAAGGAGCTGATGTTCAGCGAGCCTTACCATCTGTATGCCTGGCCAGCGGCCTACCGGCTGGCGGTGGAGTATGACATTCAGTCACTGGCGGTGGCCGCCAACAGTGTGATCATTGCCACGGAAGGTTATCCCTATGTGGCCTTTGGCACCGAACCCAGTGCCATGACCCTGGAACGGCTCGATACGGCGCACGCCTGCATCAGCAAACGTAGCATGGTGGATATGGGGGATATGGCCCTGTATGCCTCCCCCGATGGTCTGGTGCGGATCGCTGGCGGCCGGGCAGAGTTGATGACCCGCAATATCATCAACCCGGAAGACTGGCGGCAACGGTTCAAGCCACAGACCATCCATGCCTGCTTCCATGATGGCCGGTACTTTGGTTTTTATGGGGACAGTGCTGACTCTCCAGACGATAAAGGCGGTTTTATCTTCAGTCCTGACAACGGCACCTTTACCGAGCTCGGCACTTACGCCGATGCCTGTTACCGTGACCTTCAGGACGACAGCCTGTATCTGGCCATTGGCAATACCATCAAGGCGTGGGACAAAGGGGCAGCGCTGATGCCCTATCGCTGGCGCAGCAAGGTGTTTCAGGGAAAGCCTGCCCTGTTCAGTTCGGCAAGGATCATGGCCGACAGTTATACCGATCTGGTGTTTCGGGTGTTTCGGGATGAACAGCAAATTCTGGAACTGCCGGTCACGTCTGACCGGGGCTTCCGTTTACCCGCAGGCCGGGGCAGTCGCTGGCAGTTTGAGTTGGCAGGTACTGATACCGTGACCGCCTTGATTGTGGCCAGCTCGATGGCAGAGCTTTAGCAAAAAACTCAGGGCAGCCATTCCTCCTGCATAATCTGATCGAACGTCCATGGGCTTTCTGGCGGAAAGGTTTTCCGGGGCAGTTCGGTTTCTTTGGCCGCAGCCAGTACTGCGTAGTCATAGGCAGACGCATAGATAGCATCAAGGAACTGTTTCAGCCCGGGATTTTCATCCAGCACCTTTCTGGCTCGCTTGCGCTGTTCAACCACCGTTAATCGCCAGCTTCGGCCTCGTCGTTCTGGTTGGTATTGCCATTTGAGCAAATGCGAGAGAAGTCGGGTCAAACGGCTTTCCAGTGCGTTGTATTCGCTGCGACCCATGCTGAGTACTTCCTCAGTCAGATTGGCAATATCCAGTTGATTCAGCCTGCCGGTACGCAGGAACTCAGCTTGTTGTTGGGTCCATGAATAGAAGTCTTGATTGTAGAGTTTGTTGTCAGTATCCATCAGTTTGTATCCATTACCGTTTAGCCCATCAGTTTAGGACAGCTTTTCAGGAGAATCATGCCTAAATTCCCCGCACTGCCCGCCTCGGTAGACCGCTACGTGCGTGAGTTCCTGAACCGCCTGGCCGGTCGCAGCGGCAATGCCGGAGACAAGGCAGTGTTGCACAGCGAGCTGGCTGAGCTGGGACTGGCCAAAGAAATAGGCCAGCGGTTAAGTTTGCCTGCCTCTGCCGTGGGTTCCATTACTGATACCCTGAAACCGGTTCAGCCAGAAATCACGGTCCCGGTAGAGGGTGATGGAGATAGTGGAGTAACAGCGCCGGATGCACCCACCGCTGCCACCGGCCTGTCCACCAACGGCATTTTTGGTGCCGTCATCCTGCAATGGGATGCCCCGGCCTACAACGGTCATAACCACACTGAAGTGTGGCGAGCACAGACAGATGACCGGGCACAGGCTTCTCTGGTCCATGAAGCCAATGGCAGCCGCTATACCGATGTTACCGGCAACACTGTCCTGCACTATTACTGGGTGCGCCACGTCAACAGTGGCGGCCAGGTTGGCAGTTTTAACGCACTGGCCGGAACATCAGGTCAGGGAACGGCCATTATTAATCTGGCCGACCTGATGCTGGAGAGCCCGGAGCTGTCCGAGCAGCCATTTACAGTGCGCAATGTTGGTACCGATGAAGCACCGGAGTATGTGCTGATCTTTAACGGCTATCTGGCAGTGAACGGGCCGGTGAATATCAGCCAGCTTCAGTCTGGCGAGTTGCAAAACGGCACGGCCCTGACCGTTGGCCAGGGCTCTATCGAGCTGAGTACCGGCAGCGATGGGTTTGGTCAGATGGTGATTACCGGCAGTGGCGGTATCGCCACTGACGACTACCTGGTGCTGAAACAAGGGCGGATCGAGTCCTATATCTACACCGCCAGCGCCGGTCACGTTCGCTATAAAGAGGTGCGCCGGACAGAAAGCGGCATCGGCAGAAATGGTCAGGCAGTGATCGTTCCTGCGTATTTTAAAAGCCAGCCCACCATTAACCTCTATCCCCGCGACATTACCGTCTATAACGCGGATTATCCTGACCAGTCCCAGCGGCTGGAACTCTACCACACCACTCCACAGCCCTATGGCCTTATTGAAGGTGCGTGGGTGTTTTTCCCCTATGCCCGACTGCTGCTGGCCGATGGCAGCAAAACCGTGGCCAATAGCAAAATTTATCAGGGGGGGAACAATGACGTGCAGTGGTTTGCTTACGACACGGATCAGGTAAAAAAGGTGACGGTGAAAGGGCGTGTTGCCAGCAGTCGGTCCACTGGCAGCGGGGGTACCTGGCAGAACCGTAAGGCCACCATAACCCTGAAGTATCGCCCGGACAACAGGGACTGGATTGATGGCGAGTCAGTCACCGTGGACATTGACCAGTTCACTACTCACGACCTTGAGATCAGCCAGACCCTGACCCAGGGGAAATATGACGTGGGTGTGCAGTTTTTTGCGGAAGACCGTGAAGGCACGTTCAACAGTGGCGAAGTCACTTACGACTATAAAGATGAGGATTGGGGAGGCGCCGACTGGCAGAAAACGCTCAGCCCCACCAATTTTGCACAGACAGTACGCCACAGTATTGCGATCAATAACCCGGCACTGCCTGGCTGGGAAATCACCAAAATCCAGTTTTACGCCAGGGTGGATATACGGCTGGAGGTCAGAAATCTCTACCTCCATGAAAGTACGGTCTGGGGAAGCGATATTGCCAAGGGGCGAGCCAGGGTGCGCATTCCCGACGATGTAGGGGGCTACAACACCTACGAAAAAACCACCTCCGACAACCTGGTATATCTGTACGACGACAATGCAGCCTGGGAAAGCGTGCAGTTCAACGATATTTCCATGCGCTGGGAGGACCAGATTTACAAAGACGGCAAGGTCTACCCGGAGGTGGAGGTCTGGGCAGAACGGGCCGGTTATAAAGGCCAGTCCTCGGCAGGCAGTTCCTTCGATCCCCCCTATGTGCCAACCAGTGTTGCCTATGTCCATATCCGCAGCCTCGTTGCCACTGTGTACTATCGCCGTCCCCAGCCGGTGAGCAACACCCCCGACAACACCTTCTACTGGGACACCACGGCTTATGACCTTGGTGCCACCGATGTCAGCATTGCCGACGCCATTATCCACTGGACCGCGACCGGCGAATAAACAGGAGAATAATCATGGGCGTATCACGATCACAGGGCTACACCCGTGTAGGGATGCCTGACTCAGGCCACAGTTACGGCCTGACCGGCAACAGTGCCTACCAGAAAAGTCTGGATCAGATGGGGAGTTTCAATACTTTTTCCCTGGGCTCCGGCAGCGGTCACTATGGGCAAGGAGGCAAGGCCCAACCGGCAATGCCCGACATCGCCCCTCGCTACGCCTACGATGATCAGGGCAGCACGCATCAACTGAATATCGACGCCGCAACGGATGCAGCAGACACTCTCAAGCAATACGGCGACAAGCTGTTTGATGTGTTTGACAACTACCAGCCCAACTTCCAGTACCTGGGCGACAACGCCACAGTATCCGATGCCCAGCTTGAGAGCCGGTTGGGGGAGGCGATCAGCGACTATCAGGCCAACGCCGACCTGCAACAGGCCGAGTACGAACGGGATATGCGCCGGATGGGTGTAAACCCCAATTCAGCACGGTTTGCCGGGTTTGGTACCAGCAATGCCCTTCATAAAGCTGCCGGGTTGTCGGCTATCCAGAACCAGGTACGGGACACCGCCAGGGAGGAAAGCTGGAATCGTAACCTGGACGTGGCGGAACTGGGACTGGACACCGCCAGGACCGCCACCGATGGGGTCAGCAGCGCCGCCAATGTCTACAAGCTGGCAGCGGATATGTATACCGACAACAAGATCAAGTACGACCAGCTTAACGAAGCCGCCAGACAGTTTGATGTGGGTTACGGCTTTAGGCAGGACGAGATGAAACTGGCGGCGCAGAACCAGGCATTCAACCAGGCGCAGCAGCGGTGGCAGCACGGGTTGGTGCATAAATACGAAAATAACGGCAAATGGAATTACAGCGAGACGGTTGATTACGAGTATTAATTCACGGAGGAACACCATGTATATCGGATCGGACGGCAGAGTCTATCAGAACAAATTCGAGTCACTGGGCCATGGCACCAAAATGCCCGGCTACGCTGAAGAACAGCACGCCATCAACCAGCGCCTTGGCGAACTGGCCAGACGGCAGCAGGAATACAATGGGCAAGAACAGCAACAGGCATTGACCCAGCAATCCATCGACAAGAACGATACCGACCTGTTCTATGACCGCCAGCGCCAGCACGATGAACTGATCAATCGCCAGTACGGGATCGGTCAGACCGGCAGGCAGTCACCCATGCCGCCAGCACCGCAAGGCAGTCAGACCGGTTATGGTATGCCCATGGAGAAAAAGGAAACGGTGGTCAGCCCACTGACGCAGGATGCCGGTAAGCTGAACCGGATGCTGCAAAAGTACCATCAGGGGCAGGACCCACGGGATGCAGAGGATGCTATTAATTTTATCAACCAGCACCCCGGTATTAAGGCCGGTAACGTATCCTCCATCCAAATGAACCACAGCGACCGCAACGAAGACCCGCTGGTCAGCCTGCTCAGTGATAACGGTGATCCGGTCAAGCAGTTCTATCTCAGCTCCCTGTCCAACCTGAACAACTTTGCCGGTCAACGGCAGCAAACCTACGACCCCGGCAATAAGGGCGTCAGCGATGTCGGCAAATTGATGGAGCAGCTTATGCCCATGGCCGAAGCCATGGCTACCCAGTCACTGGCCGGTCAGAACCTGAAACCGGACGAACTGTCCATGCTCAAACCCCCAGCCGTGCGAGCCGCACTGGACCAGTTGATGAAGCCCTACCAGCCCCGCAACCCCGGTTATCAGAATGGACCAACACAATACCAGAACGATAACCCGGACTTTGACCTGTTTGGTCCCAGGGAGACAGAGGCGGCTCCCAAAGAAAAAACCTATCAGGATGTCATCAATGAACTCACCGCCGCCCCACCGCCTCCTACCGGCGCACCTGCAACAGCAGCACCGAAACAGGGCAACAGTTATGGCTTCGGTGGCAACAGTATGCTGCCCGGAAACTGGCGAAAGTACCTGCCCCAGAACAACCCCAACCACCGCTAATAAACCACTGCCCACTGCCCACTGCCAACTGCCCACTAATCTTCACGGACGACCCCATGAACTGGCACGATTTTATTGCGACGCCTGCCTACCAGCAGGCCAATGACGCCGAACGGGAGCAACAGCGCCAGCAGTACTGGCAGCAGCATATTGCCCCCCATGTACCGGATGAACACT
>NZ_JBLYNV010000114.1:0-7452 GCF_049310165.1 Endozoicomonas sp. ALE010
AAAGTTGAGGGTTCTCTTGTGTTTTCAGAAATTATGAGTATGTCAGTTTTCTGGTTGTGGCAGCTGACGTGTATTCATCGGGAGTAGCTGGCTTTTCAGGGTTCTCAGGAGCTAATAAAGTCTCAGCTTCATGATGAGTACCTCAAACACATTGCTTCCCTGTTCCCTGATAGTCGTTCTCTGGAGTTACCCGCATTTAAGAGTTTAAAGGAGTCCATTAGCTCTATATCTCTTGATATTGACCTCCAAAGAGATGAGATTCGCTCAAGAGAGGTGATTACTGGCTATAGAACCGTTAGCACATCCAAGTGGTATAACCCTTTCTCATGGGGAAGCTCTAAAGAAGTTGCCGTGTATAGTACGGAAGAATACGTTGATCTTCAGGATCTATGGAAAGAACGAGTCATCGTTATTCGAACAGAGTTTATGAATCTTAAGAATGGTGCGATTCAGCGCATTATTGATGATAAAGATAAGTTGATTGATAACTACCTGAATTTTATCGAAGAAGAATTCATGACTAAGTTTGATGCTTTGCTTGATGACTTAAACTGCAAAGTCGCGAATAAGGATGAGCGGGAAAAAGCGATCGCTCAAGCTAAAGCGGAACAAAAAGAAATCAGTAAACTAAAGCAGGAACTGGCAACAATCTTGCAGTTCTGATCTACACAAAAGCCATCAACTGTCTATGTGGGTGGTATTTTCCAGGAATTTTGAGCATGGCAAGTGAGATTGGAAGATCTGCTTTAGAGCTGACAGCCGCCGATTTTAAAGCACTATTTATAGGGTTTATTCAGGATCGGAATCAAACACCTGAGCTTTTGCGACAGGAGTTTGCTTCTTTCCCGGAAGACAAACGAGCACTCTTGGAGGAATACCGGGTTGATAGCTTGACAGAAGCTATGTCGGAAAATCCGCAAGAGTGGTTACGCCCTGGTTATTTCGATAAACAGGCACAAATGGCAAAACAAAATTTTTGTCAGAAGCGCATTGAGCACCTTATAAAGGTGAAAAGTCATTTGATTGAACAGGGAATTGCCGGGTTTACGTTATCAGAAGCCAGTGCATCCCAACCTCAGCATTCATTATCACCATCACAGGATCATTCCATGAGTGGAGAATTTACTACTATAAACCTGAATGGTTTTCAGCCATCCCGACCTCTTGCCAATAGTGTTAATGATGGGGATTTATCCAAAATCAGGATGGCTCTTTTCATGGAGATGAACGACAAAACACTGGGCAATACATATATTCGGCAAGCAATAGCCTGGGCGTTAAAACAAAAGCCAAACCTCTTCGTTTCATACGAAGAAAATGCTTACGCACAGGCTATCAACCCGGATATGACCCAATGGAGTGCAGACTACTACGGGCTGCAGGAAGTTTATGCCTCTTCCAATTTTTCAGAAAAACGTCTCAGCCATATGCTTGCTGTTAGAGAGCGGGTATTTAGTATTAAAGAGCACCCGGTTTCCACTTCACAGACTCCAGTGCAGCAAAGCTCACAAACCCGACCAAACAGGCCGGAGCAAAGTAGTCAAAATACTAATCGCTCAGAGCGAGAGAAGCCTGAGAGTGTTGACTCTGGAAAGAACAGTATCTTACCTATTCTTGTTATTGCCGGTGTATTGGCTGTTGTGGCTGCTGTACTGCTGGCTACGATTATTGGTTGAGTATTCCTATGAACGACCTAACACACACACCTGAAAACCAGACCGCCCAACAACGGATGCAGCTGTTCCAGAGAAAAACAGCACTAAGCACACTGAATACGGCTCATGACCTGATTAATAAAAGCTATCTGGCAGAGTTAAAGCATTATGATGTGCTGCCTATTAATAGCCAGTCTATTGGTCGGATCAATCGTGGTGCGGATGTACGTATTTTTCGTATTGAACGGCTTGTTCAGGAGAACAAGCAGTCTGTTCTGGAAAGTATTACCGCTGCGTACACCGCCCTGGGTGCAGCGGGTTATACGGTTTTTGTTTTTCTGAAATCGGATGGTAATGAAACCCTGCTCTTTATAGGTACTCGCGGAGAGCCGGGCAAAATGCTGGGTAAAAACTCTGGCGACTTTCTGGAAGCAACGTTTAAAGGGCACTTCCCGGGCAGTTTGCTTCGCTCTCTTAACGGACCTGATGTAGATACTTTGCTTGATAGTCTGACGGAAGCGGTTCAAAGCTCAACTGTGACGGCAGTCAGTAGTGTTCCTTCTTTGTCTACAGCAGACCAGGAACACTTTATGCAGGGGCTGGAACGATTTATCGATGCCGCAGAAAGTAAGGTGTATGAAGGCTTGATTCTGGCTGAACCTGTGTCGATGCAGGAGCTGAATACTGTCAAAACCGGCTATGAGCAGGTTGCTACTCAGCTTTCAGCGTTAGCCAAACGTCAGTTTTCTTATGGTATTCAGGATAGTGAGGCAGTAAGTCAGAGCATTAGTGATGGCTTAAGTAAATCCCTTGGTGAAAGTTTAGGGCTGACCGAAACCAAAGGAACCAGTGGAAATAATACCCAAACAAGCAGTCAGACCTATGGGACAAACAGTAGCACAACTGAAGCAGATTCAGCGAGTAGGGCTTTGGGATTAGGCGCATTGGCGCTTGGAGTGGTTTTTGCTCCTGTGACTGGAGGTATGAGTTTAGTTGGAGCGACAGGTGCTGCGAGTTTATTCCAAACAACGAAAACTGAGGGTACTTCCTCTTCTTCTTCGGCAGGTGAAAGTCAGACGCAGTCAACCAACTACTCAACTGCTAAAAGCCGAACAACCACCCAGACTGATACAATCAGTCGTACCAATACACAGGGTTTGACTCAAACTCGTGGAGAATCCAAACAAATCAGCTACGAGACCATGGATAAAGGCATCATGGGGATGCTGGATAAAATTGATCATCATCTGGCACGTATCAACGAAGCCAAAAGTCATGGTGGCTGGTTAAGTACTGCATACTTTATTGGTGACAGCCCGGCGACCACAGAATCTCTGGCCAGTATCTTTCTGGGTTTAACCAGAGGCACCCAGTCGTCTACGGAAGATTTTGCATTAACAACCTGGAATGGCAAGAAAGGGGCAGAAGTATCCCAGTGGCTCGGACAGCTTATGCATCCTCGTCTAAGACCTACTTTTGCCGCGAATGCCCGAATTGCTCACCTGACACCAGCAACATTAGTCTCTGGCAAGGAGATGGCAATTCAGTTGAGTCTTCCCCGCCGTTCAACTTCAACAGTTGTTGTGCAGGAAACAGCAGCGTTCGGGCGCAAGGTTCAGTCTCTGAATACGTCTGAAGTACAAAACGATAAAGAGCGAACAATCGAGTTGGGCAAAGTGCGGCATTTATGGACAGACCTTTCCCAGAAAGTAAATCTGAATCTGGATTGTCTGACCGGTCATGTTTTTATCACTGGTTCCACCGGATCAGGAAAAAGTAATACTGCTTATGAGCTTCTTGATCAGTTGCAGGAAAAGAGTATTCCTTTTCTGGTCATTGAACCGGCGAAAGGTGAATACAAGCATGTTTTTGGGAACAGGGATGATGTTCGAGTTCTCGGCACCAACGGCAAATATACCGAATTGCTGAAGATTAATCCGTTTTCATTTCCCGAAGAAACCCACGTATTGGAACACGTTGATCGGCTTATAGAGGTCTTCAACGTTTGCTGGCCAATGTATGCGGCGATGCCAGCCATTCTGAAAGATGCTGTATTGCGAAGCTATGAGCAATGCGGATGGAATTTATCGAGTTCAGTCCAAAATACGACAAAAGTCTTTTTTCCGACGTTTGCTGACTTACTTGTGCAGCTAGAACAGGTTATTGCTCAATCTGCTTATTCGGAAGAGATGAAGAGCAATTACACGGGTGCACTGGTGACACGCATCCGATCCATGGTTAATGGGTTAAGTGGGCAGATTTTCTCTGCTGATGAAATCAGTACTGAAGAGCTATTTGATCGGAATGTCATCGTAGATTTGAGCCGGGTGGGTTCCCAGGAGACCAAGTCCCTGCTTATGGGGCTATTGGTTATAAAACTCAGCGAATATCGCGCTGAGCAGGCGTTGATGAACCAGCCTCTGCGTCATGTAACCGTTCTCGAAGAGGCTCATAATATTCTGAGAGCCAGCAATATCAGCTCAGGTGCGGAAGGAAGCAATATGGCAGAAAAGTCTGTCGAGATGCTTTCTAATGCGATCGCAGAGATGAGAACCTATGGTGAAGGTTTTATTATTGCTGACCAATCACCATCTGCGGTGCATCTCAGTGCTATTCGCAATACCAATACCAAAATCCTGATGCGTCTTCCGGATGAGGCCGACCGTTTTCTTGCTGGAAAGTCGGCAGCACTAACGGATGACCAGCTTGATGAGCTGGCTCGTTTGCCCAAGGGGGTTGGTGTTATCTACCAGAATGATTGGCTTGAAGCGGTACTGTGTAAGATCAACCACTTTGCTGTTGAGGATGGCTTTTACCTTTATAAGAAGGAGGTTGATTTATGGGATGAAAAGCAATACCGTTCTCATTTACTACAGTGGTTACTGGCTCCAAGGTGCCGTGAATCCTCAAAAGTCCCGTTGGAAGCCCTTGTTACTAGTCTTGATAAAAGTAGCTTGCCTGCACATCAGAAAATGGCCCTGAATGAATCTCTTAGAGATGGAGCTAAGTCTGAACGGCTGTCAATTCACGAAGACAGTCATTTTCAGTTACTTGCTTGTACCATCGTAGACATTCTCGGCTGTGAACAGAAAATTCGAGAGGCTATAGATTCTGTTGCTGATGTAGAGGAGCTGCACGCACTTCTTACTGATTTGGTTCAAGAACAGTTAGGAAATGTTTCTACAAACATGATGTTAACTGTTGAACAGTCATTTATGAAAAGTATGACGCGTAGAGGCAGAGATTATCAGCACCTATACGTTGCCTGGAATAACTACATTACCCGTGAGAGTGCCTGATGATGGACATAACAGCATTTAAAGAAGTGCTATCAGAGCAGCGGCCTGCCATTTTCAGTTCTTTTGAAAAGTCGGATCTTTCAAAGGAAGAAATGAAGGCTTTGGATAGTCCTATCACTGATAGGATTAGCTCAAGAAGCGAGCTGGAGGCAATATCTGATAGCCAGGCTGAAGGTTTACAAGAACGGGGATATTCCGACAAAGTCATTGAAGCTATTGGCAGTAAACAAGAAGCGGATATCTATTGTGACGCGAATCTTAGGTGTGAGGTTGTCAATGGAAAGGATGCACTTGTTCGGAGCGATATTGATCTGGACATAAGAGATGACTTTGGAAAAACCAATCTGGAAAGGATGGAAAGTGGCAAGGCACCAATCGACAGTAATGGTAGGCCTTATGAGCTACACCATATTGGTCAAACATCTGATGCTCCCTTAGCAGAACTGACTAAGGCAGAGCATATGAGCAATGGTAACGACATTGTTTTGCACGATAAGCAGAAAGAGTCGGAAATTGACCGTTCAGAGTTTGGAAAAGAGCGGGCAGAACACTGGAAGGCTCGTGCTGAAGCTATAAATGCCGAACTAGAAAATAGGGTTGTGTAATGAATAAACTGGCAGCAAAAATAGATACCAATCAGGCGGATACTTTGCCGGCAGCAATATCCCAGATTGAGCAGGCAGAAGCGCAGTTGGGTATGGTACTCTCTCCAGAATATAAGACGTACTTACAAAGTTTTGGGGTGATCTCCTATGAGTCCCATGAAACCTTTGGGTTGGGTGTAAAGGAGGACTCTTATCTGAATATCGTAACTGCTCTTAAGGACTTTCGAGGTATTTCAGGGTTTCCGAAAGCACTAATCCCTCTGGCGGAAATTGGTGATGGCCATTACTACATGTATGACAATAATAGAGGAAAAGTAGTTAGTATCGCCTTGCCGGATCTAGGCGTAAAAGACATCAATGATGACCTAGAAGGCTTTTTGCTGGACTTGATGTTTAGTTAGTTCTCGCGTAAGCGTTCAAGCAGGGGGAGACCCCGAACACACGAAAACCAAAGCGAGGCACCCACAAACCAATGGGATCTACGAGCGCTTCCATAAAACGATTCTGAACGAGTTCTATCAGAAAGAAGGTCTACACTGATTTGACTGAATTACAGAAGGACTTGGATGCTTGGGTGGAATACTACAACACAGAACGGACCCACCAGAGAAAAATGTGTTGTGGAAGGACACCCTTGCAGACATTGGGATCAGACTTCTTGGCGGCTTTCGTTTCAGAACTTCCCCGCTTTTAAGGGGATTAAGACTTATCAATCAAACTGCCCAGCCCTCTTCATCCACACCTGATCCATAAAGGCTATCGCTGGGCAATATCACAGGCTCCTAGAGCTGCCATTAACAAAAAGACCTACAATATAGGTCATATATACTATTATAAAGGTCATACAACCTATAAAAGAGGTCATAATAACTGGCGCATATCGCTAAGGAGTTCAGCTATGTTCATGTTAAACGGAATATTATCGGGGAAAAGTCAGGAAAGCGTATTGCTTTTTATCCTGGTCAGAGAGCGAGGCTATGGAAGGGAAATAGCCGAATTCTTTGATCTGCCTGTCAGTCAGGTACAGAAGCAGCTAATAAAGCTGGAAGATGCGGGGATTCTGGTGTCAAAACGAATAGGCAAGACGCTGTGTTTTGAATTCAGCCCTCGTTACGCCTTTATTGCCCCCTTGAAAGAACTGCTCAAGGCGGTCTTGAAAGCGTACCCTGAGCAACTGAGAAGTAAATTGGTTATGAATAGATCCCGGCCGAGAAAATCTACCAAACCAACTGAGTACTTAAGAAAGAGGCAAACCGGTTGAAAAAATCAGATTTCACTGGATTGAGCATTGTATCTGTCGCAACCAGGGTTGCATGCCACCTGGCTGAAGCCGGAATAGAGTGTGTTGTGGTCGGTGGTCTGGCCGTTGAGATATACACCGGGAACCGATACCAGACGCTTGATATTGACATGGTTAATGTCTCAATGAACACTCAAAAAGCACTGGATGCGGCGATGAATGCTATTGGTTTTGTCCGTAAAGGCAGATATTACCACAATACAACGACACAATTTTTTGTCGAATTTCCTTCTCCGCCCCTTGGTGTTGCTGATGATATAACGGTGAAGCCAGTCACTATAGCAACGGGCTCAGGGACTTTGCAGGTTTTAAGCCCTGTAGATATGATCCGGGATAGACTGGCATGGGCTTGTAATGGCACAGTTGATCGGCAAGCTATCACCCAGTCTATATGCCTGATGCTCAATCAAAACAGGACACCATCTGAATTCTCCGCGTTTATTCGCAAGCAGAGCGAATCGGCTTCCGCTTACCATCTCATAACCACGCTGTGCAACAATACATCTGCCTTTCACCACCCCGATTGATATTTTCCTGAAATCTGTTGTCAAAGGATTGATCAGATATTCAGGAACGTCGACATGTTGCCAGTT
>NZ_JBLYNV010000115.1:0-7174 GCF_049310165.1 Endozoicomonas sp. ALE010
TAATGATCGCCGTAGCGGCTGTTGATGCTGTAGCGTCTGCTGACACTGTGGCGGCTGCTAACGCCGCCGCTGTTGACTCTGTAGTGGCCGTTGACGCCAAAGCGGTTGTGGACACTTTAGCGGCATTTACCGGGCAAACATCACCGTAAGAAAAATCCAACGCATCCGGAAATTCAGTTCCCGAAGCGCAATTGTCTGTTAACACACGTGGGTCAGCTTTTTGGCAAAAAAGCTGCTCATTGGATTCAGGTCCAAAATCCTTTTTCATGATGACATAGCTATTCACCGCCGTGGTGTTGGCAACCGTTGTTCCGGAACCCTGCCCCCCTACCGCGATGCGGGCGTTTGCATCTTCACCCGAGGTTTTTACCGTGCTGTTCACCGCCGTGGTGTTGGCAACCGTTCCTTGATCGAAAACCGCCCCTACCCCGATGCCGGCGTGGGCATCGTCACCCGAGGTTTCAACCCTGCTGTTCACCGCCGTGGTGTGGGCAACCGTTGCTCTATCGCCAACCTGCCCTAACCCAATGCCGGCGTATGCTTTTTTACCCGAGGTTTTGACCGTGCTGTCCACCGCCGTGGTGTAGTTAACCGTTCCTTGATTGAAAACCGCCCCCCCCCCGATGCCTGCGCATCCACTTTTACCCGAGGTTTCGACCGTGCTGTTCACCGCCGTGGTGTTGGCAACCTTTGCGTTTTGGGTAACCTGCCCTCCCCCGATACCGGCGTATGCCCCTTTACCCGAGGTTTCGACCCTGCTGTTCACCGCCGTGGTGTTGGCAACCGTTGCGTTTCGGTTAACCCACCCCCCCCCGATACCGGCGTCTGCACCTTCACCCGAGGTTTCGACCGTGCTGTTCACCGCCCTGGTGTTGGCAACCTTTGCTCCATCGGTAACCAACCCCCCCCCGATGCCGGCGCGTGCAAGTTGACCCTTGTTGGTTTTGACCTTGCTGTTCACCGCAGTGGTGTTGGCAACCATTCCGGAAACCCACCCCCCTCCAATGCCGGTGTATGCACGTTCACCCGAGGTTTCAACCCTGCTGTCCACCGCCGTGGTGTTGGCAACCACTCCTCCATCGTGAACCATCCCCCCCCCGATGCCGGCGTATCCACGTTCACCCGAGGTTTCCACCGTGCTGTCCACCGCCGTGATGTTGGCAACCGTTCCTTTAACCTCCCCTCCCCCAATGCCCGCGTAAGTTCTGTAACCCCAAGTGGAAACACGAGCATTTCCAGCCCGGACACCACTGACTGTGCCATTAATATCAACAACACAGGCTGCTAACCCAGTCACCTTCCTGGAATTTATTATATTGGCACCAGTCAAGTGAAGGTGACTGATGCTGCCTTTCAGAGTGTCAACAAGACAGTCAGGCAGGTCGCTGATGGTACGGCACTGCCCATCGTACTGCCCGGTGAATGGATCGGTATCACTGCCAATGGATTGAAAGTCTCGAGTGGCAACAATATCCGCCGTCTGTTGGTATGTACCGTTCAGTGGATAGCAGGGATCCCGACCAATCCTGCCCAGGGTTTTCGTATCATTAATCTGTATGGGCATCTGTATGGGTTGTGGACAATCGGCAATGGCATCCGAATTGGCATAGTGAAAAGAGCTGGCCAGCGTACCAAGTGCAAGCAGTCCTCTGGCTCCCTGACTCCCTTGATAGCGGGCAGTGGATGGCTGTTGAAGGGGTACGTCTTTCGAGCCGGGTTCTTTTTCCTGCGCCTCTTCCCCGGTTGCTTTTGATGTCTGTGGTAATTCCGGTTTGGCATCAGGCCCGGGCAAACAGCTGCCGAACCACGCATCGGCAATATCTTTCGCTATGAAAAGGATGGGACTCAACGGCACGATAGTTGCCGTGGCCAGTCGCCCAATACCTTCCAGTGCTTTATCGGGATTAATACTGAAGTGAGGATCTTCCATCGGAATCAATGATTTCGCAAATGCTTTAGCAACAGCAACGCCATGGCCGAGCCAGGAATGTTCGACGCCATTCCCTGAACATTGGGAAGCGCTGTCATAAATTGGTTGCTGAATGGACTGCTGAACAGGTTGCTGAATCATAAACAGGCCTTGATGATGTTGCATAAAAGTACATTGGAAATGTGTACAAAAAATACTTGGTATCATTGATCCATCCAGTGATGTAAAAGTTCCCGGGTTATGTTTTTTTCTTTATGCAAAAAACTGACTTCACTATGATGCTCTGCGCAAGTACTTTCAGTAAGGCGTGGTTTCTGGGGACTTTGGTTAAATATTGGTGCAGTCCATCAATGTAAAGATCAGCCTGCTTTTGTCCCCAGTGTTCGTACGTAAGTAGTTAACCAAATGGCATCAATATTCGTTCTTGATTTTCTCAGCTGTTCGCTTGGCCTTTTTGGTTTTCAGTTCAAGTAGCTCATTTTTCATGCATTACAGCATGGCAGATTTCTTCAATTGCGTAACATGAGTTAAATTTACTCATTAACCGGTCACTTTTTACCTGCGCAAACAGCGCTTATAATTCCCTCCCATTCACTATAAGGAATTCCAGACGGGATGAAATATCTGATCGTCGGTCCCTCATGGGTAGGGGACATGGTAATGGCACAAACGCTGTTCATTGCCCTGAAACAACAACACCCTGATGCCATCATCGATGTACTCGCTCCCGCCTGGAGCCTGCCGATCATTGAGCGTATGCCTGAAGTTCGCAGGGGTATTGATATGCCCCTGGGTCATGGCAAACTGGGACTTAAAGCCCGCTACCAGCTGGGCAAAATCCTGAGGGCGGAAGGCTACACACACGCCATCGCCTTACCCAACTCGTTCAAATCAGCACTGGTGCCTCTCTGGGCCAACATCAGGCACCGTATTGGCTGGCGCGGCGAAATGCGCTACGGGCTATTGAACGACATTCGCAGGCTGGATAAAAGTCAGTACCCACTGATGGTGGAACGGTTAACGGTTTGTCGCCCTGGCCTATCCGGAGGGTGCTTCACTACCGGAGCTCCTGCCGATTCCTGCGCTTCAGGTAAACAGTAATACCGCCAGCAAAGTCCCTGGCCGCTACCACCTGCACACCGACAGGCCCATTCTGGCACTGTGCCCGGGTGCTGAGTTTGGCCCCTCCAAGCAGTGGCCAACCGGTTACTACGCCGAAGTGGCACGCTCCCTTGCTGAACAGGGATGGCAGGTTTGGCTGTTTGGCTCAGCCAAAGATCAAGCGGTCACCGCTGAAATAAAAAGCTGCCTGCCTGATGCATTGCAGCAGCACTGCCATAACATGGCCGGTGAAACATCGCTGGCGGATGCCATCGACCTGCTCTCCTTTGCCAGCGCTGTGGTCAGTAATGACTCTGGCCTGATGCATATAGCGGCGGCCCTGAATCGGCCCCTGGTGGCGGTTTACGGGTCAACGTCGACCGATCATACGCCGCCAATGAACAAAAACAGTGAAACACTGTCTATGAAGCTGGATCGAAAGCTGGACAGCCACCTGGCAGAATTACTGATGCACCTGTTCAAATGGCAGTACCAGCCCCAAAAACGGGAATATGGCCATAGCTGGGAAAACAGCATCCGGGCACACCGAAAACAAACCAAAGACCTGATGGAGAAATACCCAAGCCTGGAGGCAAAAATTATAAGTGACTGGGAAGGCATCTTTGAATCTGCCCTTCGAGCAGCAATCATCGACACCGACATGTCAAAAGAAGATTTCCCGGAGAATTGTCCATGGACCTTTGACCAGATCATGCAGGAGGACTGGCTCCCTTCAAAGCTCAGCCATGGCGCTGGCCAAAATCACGGCAGTGACTGTATCGGTACCTTCTAACTCAAACCTGCTGGCCATGCATATAAATGATAGGGGTCATTGAACATCAGCTCCTTACCGGAGAAGCCCACCGCTCCGCCGCCGGGCAGCACCACCATCCCTTGCAGATTGCTGGGAGGCGTGAAGGCTGCCATTAGTTAAACGACAATCAACCGCTGCTTCTGACTGAGTATCATCCAGAAGATGGCTATCCAGCCTGAGAACCTCGCCGGTAAAGGAAGTGATGTCGATTTTCATGGTCACTTACCAAACGTGTCGGGCCGCGCAGGTGCAGAGCGCTCCGTAGGGCGGCCCCCCGCCTGCGGAGTTCGTGTGAGACCCGGTACAAAAAAGCGCTAATACCCACACAGCCACCCCCCTCGTTCCCATGCAGGCCCTATGGGTCGGGAATGCATACCGGAGCCTGCCAGATATAAAACATTCTGTTTATGTCCGGAATCATGAGTGTTTAATGGAGACCCACAAGAGGCCCGGTATGCATTCCCATGGGGGACCGTGGGAACGAGGGGAAAACCAGTTACTGTACTTCACTTGCTTGAAATTCTCACCGGGCGGTAGTGGCACTCCGCCGGGTCTTTGAACTTATCCTGAGGATTTTCTGGCTCTGAAAATCCTGAACATCAGGGCGTGACCAACGTCGTATTTTCTGTGACTTTTTCAAAATAGGCATAACGTCTTTAGCATTCTGAGCTATGTTGTTTCCCAAAAATTTGAATCAGCAAATAAATATTGGTGTTTATCTCTTATTCGCTGATTTACACGACACAGGATATTTTTGAGTAAAAGCTTTCGAAGTATTGATGAGGTAGTAATGTTGATACAGCCACCGACCGTGCCCAGAAGCGGCACTGTCAGCGATTCCCGACTTGCAACAATACCATCTACAGAGCCACAGGGACGATGGGGCAGTTTGGATGTATCCAGGAAGTCTGGGGTGTTACCGTTTTTAACGCGGGACGGAACCCAGGAAAACGACAACGATAAAATAAAAGACACACAACAGAACTCATCGCAGCAGCATCGTAAACCGACAAGCACAGCGCCCGGGTCTTGTCATCTGCCCAATGCGGCGGCGGTGCTGGGGGCGCTGTCCGGTCTTGCTGCTTTCGGCCTGGCAGCATCGGCCACCTGTGGCAGCGAGCCGATTGAGGTGGCGGATGCCGAAATCCTGGGCATGATTGGCCGTAACGAGAGCTTTCCACGCAATTGCACTTACCGGCAAACTGTTCCGTGTATTGATGGTAGCCAATTGCAATCCATCGGTAATGATAGCCATCCGTTTACCGGCATCTTCCATGGCGAAAATCGTACCATCGGTAATCTCAGACATTGCCTGATAAAAAAACTGGCCGGTGGAGGCAGTGTCGATAGCCTGCGCTTTACTAATGCCAATATAACGTCCACAGGCCCGGCCGCAGTGGTGGCCTGTGAAATTTCTGGTAATGCCATGATCAGTAATATCCGGGTTGAAAATGCTCATGTAAGTACTTCGGGTAATGGAGCCTATGGGGGGGTTATTGCAGGAAAGGTCCAAGAAGGCGGAACCGTTGCTAACACGACGGCCGTGGACTGTAACATCACGACCGACAAAGATTCTGATTCTGGAAGCGCGGGTATCGGGGCAGGGTACGTTGAGGCTGGCACGGTTGCTAACACGATAGCGGTTGACTGCCACGTTGAAACCGGAGGCAAAAAGTCTTATGCCGCTATTGGAGTGGGACATGTTTTGACCGGAGGTAACATTGACAACACCAGGGCCGAGAACTGCACGGTGGTAACGACCGGCAGCGAGGCCAGCGCAGGCATCGGGAGTGGGTACGCAGGCATCGGTGTGTTTAAGAATACTGTTAAAAATACTATGGCAAAGAACTGTACAGTTGAAACATCCGGTCATAAGGCAAATGCCGCTATTGGAGTGGGACATGTTTTGACCAGAGGAATCGTTACCAACACCAAGGCACTGGACTCCACAGTCAAAACCTCGAATAGTGCAACATCGGGTGGGAGCGCCGCTATTGGCTCAGGCGTTGTTGAAGGAGGAAATGTTGCCGACACGAGAGCGGTTCACTGTCGCGTTGAAACAATGAGCGATAATGCAAATGCCGCTGTTGGAGCGGGAAGCATTTTCGGTGGAAAAGTTACCAACACCAGGGCACAGAACTGCACGGTGGTAACTTCTGGTAATCATGGCTATGCGGGTATCGGCGGGGGAAATTCTATTGAGTCCGATGTTACTGACACCACGGCAATGGACAGCATAGTGACAACATCTGGAGATAATAGTTTTGCCGGCATCGGCGGGGGATGGTTTAGAGGTGGCACCGTGACTGGCACCACAGCAGTGAACTGCAATGTTACAGCAAACGGTACCGATGCCAGCGCGGGTATCGGGGGTGGGCAGGTTGAGAAGAAGGGTACTGTTACTAATACTGTGGCAGAGAATTGTCACGTCAAAACATCGAAGAAAAATGCCTTTGCCGGTATTGGCGCGGGTAAAGTCGATAAAGGAGGAAAAGTTACTAGCACGACGGCAGTGCACTGCAACGTCACTACCAAAAATGAGTTTGGCCAAGCCGGTATTGGAGCGGGACATATTTATAGTGACAGCTTCGTTTCACTCACCACAGCGTTGGACTGCACAATCATAACCGAAGGGCATTGGGCAGATGCGGGCATCGGAGCCGGAGCTGCTTATAATAGCATCGTTAACGGCAGCACTGCGGTGAATTGCAAGGTCAAAACTTCCGGTCAACTGGCCAATGCAGCTATCGGCACAGGATACGTTAATGATGCAACCGTTGCCAACACCCTGGCAGTGAAAAGTAGTGTGAACGCTACAGATGCAATTGCTGGTATTGGGGTCGGGGAGATTCCTGATAATATTAACAGTACCGTTATCGAGACCAAGGCGTTTGATTCCAGGATCGACGGCAAAGTTTCAGAGGCAATTAAGCGTATCAAAAATAATAGTACCCTGGTTTGTAATACCTATCTTAACAATGTTCCATATAACAGTCCTGGTTTCTGTTCGCTGCTGGATAATGTGTGTAAACCTGTCGCTCATTCGCTCTTGCTCCCGGATTGCGAACCCAACCAAAAGTATCTTGACCAGTTAGGCATGTCGAGCAATTTAAGCAGTGATTTATTCTCCGTCGAAACCCCGCCCATGGAATCCGACATACTCTTTCCCGACCTGCCTTGTCCTGAAGCATTGACCACGACAGTGGCACCACCGGCCGCCACGCCAGCAACAGACAGGGAAACCGAAACCGGGGCATCAACCACCATACTTGTTTCAAAACCGGCTTCGCCCACAACAATGGCACTGTCTACCGAGATAAATGATACCG
>NZ_JBLYNV010000116.1:0-7170 GCF_049310165.1 Endozoicomonas sp. ALE010
AGCCGTAGCTATGTGACCGGAGTTGCAACGCCGCAGAGTGACTGACAACTTAGTCAGAAATATATGATTTCATTTGGTTAACTACTTAATACTTGCTGCAACTACTTTAACAGTACAATAGCAATCCATGGCAAATTATATTGCCTGTTAACATCTTTCCTGTTATTGCAGCCCACAGGTTTAAAGAAATATCCATTGGGCCCGGGAGGCTGGACGGAAGCTTAAGTCCGACAGGCTCATGGCAACCTGTCACCCCCCTCTGGACTGTAACTTCCCAATTCTGGGTACCAACTCTTTCAGCGCCCGCCTGTAGACTTCCCGTTTAAAAGAAACCACCTGACCAAGAGGGTACCAGTAACTCACCCAGCGCCAGCCATCAAATTCCGGAGACCTCGTGTGGTCAACCCGAATACGGTCATCATTGCTCAGCAGCTGCAGCAAAAACCATTTCTGCTTCTGCCCGATGCACAGCGGTTGCTGATCCCGTCGGACGAGACGTCTTGGTAGACGATAACGTAACCAACCCCGGGTGCAGCCAAGGATTTCTACATCTTCAGGATGAAGACCTATCTCCTCAAACAGCTCTCTGTACATGGCATCTTCCGGCGTCTCCCCATCATTGATACCACCCTGGGGAAATTGCCAGGCATCCTGCCTGATCCGCCGAGCCCACAATAACTGACCGTGATGATTCGCCAGGATAATGCCTACATTTGGCCTGAATCCATCGATGTCAATCACGTATATGGCTACCTTAGAGCCACCATCCTATGGTACGAATACCCCCCCACTTCCAGGAACATAATCATAACCCCACACTAAAACGGGGCATGAAGCTGACTGTTCAAAGAACAACAGGATTTAGACGCAATCACTTGTCGGTGGCCACTTAAACTATTACTTATCACGCATTGTTTCACAAACGGATACAATACAGCAAACCTTCAGGGTGAATGGCGATTGGAACTATCAAACTCATTGACATGACGTACCAGAAGGCTGTTCGAAAATATCCGGTATAGACTGCACTACTACACGGATGCAGAATCCAGAGGTAACAAGGGGGCCTTTGTTACAGAGGTCCGTTTCTTCCCGAACAGCCGTTTGTCTTCCATTGATTGTGAGTAAAGCCGGTTATACCAGTCATTTGCTGAACGACTGAATTCAGGGTCCACGTCGTCCTGGAAAGCGCGCATGGCGATGGTTATATACTGGTAGGTCTTGTCGGCTAAAGCTCTTGAGCCATCAAAGCAATTCATATAGTAATGAATAGAGTCCAGATACTCACCTTTTCTGAAAAAGATAAACCCCAGTTGCTTATTTATGGCCATGAAGTACGTGTGTTCATTTGCATATTCATGCACAGACAACTGCTGGAACAGAGTGTCGATGGCCAGATCCAGCTGATTCAACCGGGTTAATGCTATCGCTACATTAAGGTTGAAATGATAATTCAGCTTTTTACACTCCAAAGCAAAATTCAAGGCACAAGTCCAAGACGCAAACCAATTAGGATCTCCTGGCTTCAGGCTCGCAGCCAGGGATTCCAGATCTTTCCATCGGGTAATGGCCCATTTCATCTGATCTGGCACCAGATACTCTGTGTAAGTCTGTGAAGCTTCTAAGGAAGACATAGATGAATAATAGAGTGGAAAGATAAAATTAGAGATCTCTACTTTATTTTTTCTTGTCTTTGGCTGCAGATAATTGAACCAGCAAACAGCATTGGTTACAAATTGTTTGTCATCACACATTCTAATAGTTTGCTTCATTGCGGAATGTATAAATGAGTAAATATAATTAGGGACATCCATCGTGCCTACAAAGCCATGCATATAATATTTTATGGAAGTGACGTAGCTCTGTTCTTTATAAAATAAGAATCCTAACTGTTTATTAACACCCAAAAGATATCTCTGATCATTAGACTTAGCCAGCTGATCAAGCAAAATCTCTTTTGCCCGGTCCATATACTTGAGTCTTGTTAAAGCTTTCGCCACATTTAAATTGTAGTGATAGTCCTCCTCAGAGCACTGCAAGGCAAAATCAAGGGCGTTCTTCCACGCTTTAGCCCATTGACTGCTCCCTCCTTTCTGAGACTTTGCATACCTTTCCAATAAGCCCCAATGGGAAATCAGGATTTTTTTTCTTAAAAAAGCCGGAAGTTGTTGAGAACTGTGTACATCCGCCGCCGATGACTCCAAATGTGCAGCGGTAATTACTTCTTCACCACGGTTGGTCGAAGCGACAGATTCACTTGCATGAGGTGTCTGGGGAGGTGCAAGATCCTGTGTTTTTACAGGGTCAGCACTTGCTTCTGCTTCCAGTGGCCAGAAGTTCGGAAAACTGACTGCTCCAGATTGCTCACCGATACTCAGGTTTTCCATCAAATAAACAGGAGCTGATGCAACATGATCTCCCGATGGGGTGGGTTTGCTTAAATAACCATCCACCGTTTCAGGCCCTGTGTTGGATACCTGCCTTTGCTTCCATAAATGGCTAAAGCTATTATCCACTGTTTGAACATAAGGCTCTGCAAACGGCTGTGGTATCATGCAGGTAGTTGGCAGAAACACAGAAGAGAGGCTCTCTCTTTGCTGATCCACCAGACAAGTTGTAACAGGCGTAGATGGAGAAAACCCGGTCACCGGCACCGCATGAGTCTGTTGGCCTTGCAGGGCATTTAAATGACTCAGAGGAGTCGAATAATGGGCTGGCTTCGGAGCTAAACGCCCTCCATTCTCATCAAGCAGGTTAAACAGATCTTCCTTAATCCTATATCCCGGATCTTGACTATTCGCATTAGCCAGATAATTTGTTCTTGCTTCAGGGGGGCAGTTTGATACTTGACGTTGGCCAAAAACAGCTGAATCAGTCTGAACGGTTTTGCGGTGATCATAATAATTCATCAGGCCAAATGGCGTACCCGGTAATACACCACTATTTCTTTCCATAACAAAACTCAATCGATAAAAAACTATTAGACAGTCTTGGTAATAAAAAATTCAAAAAACTTAATATTCAGAATTGGGTAATTGCTTTTGGGTTGATAAAGAACCTGTATAATCCCGAAACACTCGGCCTGACTAATAAACCGGAGTAACAATGACCCTGGCAATCTTTGATCTGGACAATACTCTCATTGCTGGCGACAGTGATGCCCTGTGGGGAGAGTTTATGGCCGCTAATGGCCTGGTGGATAGTGAAAGCTTCAGGGAAGGTAACCATCGTTTTTATAAACAGTATCAACAGGGGGTTATGGACATCCGGGAGTATCTGGATTTTTGCCTTGAACCATTAACACAATACTCCCTGGAAGCGCTTGCAACCTGGCATGGTCAGTTTATGGCACAGGTTATCAGCCCCATCCTGTTGGATAAAGCACTGGCCAGGATAGAACACCACCGCCAGCGTGGTGATTATATTATGATCATCACCGCCACCAATCGCTTTGTGACCAAACCCATTGCTGACCAGTTCAAGGTAGATGCCCTGCTGGCCATTGACCTGGAGATCAGCGACAACCGCTATACTGGCAACGTTACCGGAATCCCCACCTATCAGCAGGGGAAAGTACTCCGCCTGCAGGAATGGCTCAACCAGCACCCGGAGCACTCAATGGCTGGCAGCTACTTCTACAGCGACTCTCAAAATGACCTGCCGCTGCTGAAGAAGGTCGACAACCCTGTCGCTGTCGACCCCGACCCGGAACTCAAAAGCTTTGCAGAAGCCCATGGCTGGCCAGTTATCAGTTTTCGTTAGTGGCTCTTAAAGGCCATTTATTGAACAGTCAACCGGGCAAAAATTGCTTTGATATAGTCCGTCTCCGGAATGCATGGGTGCACAGGATGATCCGGTCCCTGGTGCCCCTGCTCCAGAATCTGCAGGTTACGGTCAATATGACGACTGCCAGCCCGTAGCAAATCGATCATATTGTCCCGGTGCAAATGCATTGAGCAGGAGGCTGCCACCAGATAACCATCCCTCTCCAGTAGACGCATAGCCAGCTCATTGATGCGACGATAGGCCTGTTCACCAGCTTTCATATCTTTGCGCTTTTTAATAAAGGCGGGCGGATCAACAATAACCAGGTCAAACCGTTCCTGGCTGTCTTTCAACGCCTTCAATGCTTCAAAGGCATCACCTTGCAGAGTGTCCACTTTATGCTGAACCTCATTGAGTTCCGCATTGGCATGAACATTTTCCAATGCCAGGGCAGACGCATCGACGCAGGTCACTTTATCCGCCCCGAAAGCCGCCGCCTGAATGCCCCAGCCACCCACATAACTGAAAACATCCAGAACCCGTTTACCTTTAACATAATGCCGCAGGCGGTCCCGATTGAGCCGGTGATCATAAAACCACCCGGTTTTCTGGCCTTCCATCACCGGAGCCTGAAAGCTTACGCCATTCTCTTCCAGCACCACCACTTCCGGAACCGCTCCGGAAGCGACCTCAATATATTGCGGCAGGTCTTCCAGCTTGCGGGCATTGCCACGGTTCTTGAACAAAATACCTTTAGGTTTCAGAACCTGGTTTAACGCTTCAACAACATCATCCCGAACCTGCTCCATACCCGCCGTGGATATCTGCGCCACCAGTACCTCATCAAACCGGTCAACCACCAGACCGGGCAATCCGTCACTATCACCATACACTAACCGGTAATAGGGCTTTTCAAACAATTGCTCGCGCAGACTGAGAGTAACGTTAATTTTATCAATCAAAAGCGCCTTATCCAGTGGCCGGTCAGCTTCCCGACTGACCAGGCGGGCACAGATCAGGCTATTGGGGTTCACATAAGCCGTACCCAGCGTCTTGCCAAAGGAGTTTTCAATCAGTACGCACTCACCCACGGCAAAGCTGCTCAGTGGTGTGGTCTGCGTATCCACTTCATTACTGTATATCCACAGGTGCCCGAGTTTCAGGCGGCGGTCAGCCTTATTCTTCAGGCGTAATCGTTTTAATATCATGAGCTAACCCTTTTCATTCCCAGCTGCTGGCATTGGAATGGGCAACGATAAAACCAAAGGCATTTACCAGAAAACCGGTAATGATCCAGCCAATGTCTGAGGTCAACATCAGACCTGAGCCAATAATCAGCAAACAGACGTCAAGGGCCATAATAGCAGGTTGCGAGAACCAGCCCGACAGTCGCCCATGAAGCCGCCCGTGTCCGGGGCAGAGCTGTTGCCCTGGCCATTTTTTATCACTTTTTAATGTCAGGTTAATCTGGTAAAAATTAACAGGGCTGAACACCCGGGTAATGATTGTAATGGATTAAGGGTTACAGTGAATGGAACGATCACTTTATTATCTGATTTATGTCAGTTCTGCCAGTCAACTGATGAACAATGACAGCCTGCTCGCTCTGCTGAACGAAAGCAGAGACAATAACCTGAGGCTGGATATTACCGGAATGCTGTTATACAAAGGCGGTAATTTCCTGCAGATGCTGGAAGGAACAAAACAGCATGTGCTGCAGGTATATCAGGGAATCTGCAAAGATAGCCGCCACCACAATATCATCAAAATCATATCTGCGCCTGTGACCTGCCGCAGCTTCCAGGACTGGTCCATGGGTTTTTGCAATATGGACAAAGAAACCTCGTTACAGGATTTTCCAACCTACATTCATGAAAACCTGAATCTGCGGCAGTTCACTCATGAGACCCATCATGCCCGCAGTTTCATCCAGTCGTTTAACGCGCTTAACTACTGAGAATGTCCTGATTACTCGCGCTTACACGGTACTGATCATCATGACACTGGCAAATATACGGATACCAACGCCATTAATGGAACTTTAGTCTCTATAGAACTTTCACAGGAGCTGTAGAGATGTCTCATAACCATTCCCATAACAACGAAGAACCATTGAACACCCTGCTCCAATCATTGATGGACAGCGCCGATAACCGCTCAACGATGGACCTTCTCGAGTCAGCCCACAAAGGGTTTACCCGGGGGGCCAATGACTATGTTGAAGGAGCAACAGGAAAAATATCCCCAGCCGATATTAAAAACCATCTTCGGATTTATCCCCTGGCACAAATGCTGATCAGCATTGTCAAATACCATGAGCTGAACAAGAACACGGATATTATCCGCCAAACAGTTATGGCCTTGCTGGATAGCCTTGATGACAGCCTGCCTTCAGAGTTTGATGAGGCTCAGGCACTGGAGACAACGTTGCACTGAAAACGTTCCGCAATAAGCCAATAAATAAGGGACCTGAGTAATGATTGATCAAAGCGAACTGCAGGAAAAAGGTTACATCATCGTTCCTGACCTGGTGCCCGGGCAGTTACTCCAGCCCGTTATCAAAGCCATTACCGACTTTCTGGAGGTTAATCTGGATGATCCCACAACCTGGTACCGGAAAGACCTGGGCAGTAATGGTATTGTTCCCATTCATCATCATCAGGCACTCTGGGATATCCGCCAATATGAGCCTGTCTACCGATTGTATGCTGACCTTTTAAAGACAGACGATCTCTGGGTAAGACTGGACCGAGCCTCCTTCAAACCCCCTTGGCGTTGGGAGCACCCGGATAAGAAAGATGACAGTCAGATCCACCTGGACAGCCATCCGGAAAAAGTGTTCCTGCCAAGATACCAGGGGATTCTCTACCTGACAGATACGGCGGAAAATCAGGGGGCATTCTGTTGTGTTCCCAGCCTTTACACCGGGAAACAAACGACACTGGATCGTAACTCTCTACTCTTTACCGATGAAGAGCTGAAAGGCCATGATATTGTCCATCTGGCGGGCAAGGCCGGAACCTTCATTCTCTGGGACTCACGCCTGCCCCATGCCAGCAGCCTGAACCACCATTCAAAGCCACGCCTGACCCAATATATCTCCATGTTCCCGGCGGGTACCGAAGATAACCGGGAAGAGCGTATTCAGCTATGGCGTGATAAAAGAGCGCCTGAGCGCTGGCGTAACTTTCCGTATCAACAGGACCCGGAACCCGGGGAGCCCGCTAAACTGACGCCCGTTGGAGAGCAGCTTCTGGGTCTAGGAGGCTGACCGAGAATAGCGCCCGTAGCGAGGATGGCAGAAAATTGAGGACAAAAAGTCGGAAATTTTTAGTGAATAGTGGTTCTATTTGCTAAAAATTTCCGACTTTTTAGACCAATTTGCTGCCACCGCAGTAGGGCAGT
>NZ_JBLYNV010000117.1:0-7127 GCF_049310165.1 Endozoicomonas sp. ALE010
TTGTCCTCCAGTTTTGCCATGGCCCACAGCAGGTTGGTGATATGCTGAGGACTAAACTGGTCTTTCTGTGCGTTTACGTGGGGCAATAGCGTGACCACGGCCTTTTTGAATTCTGGTGTTTGCACCTGCCCGTTATCTACCAGTTTGGCCATGGCCCACAGCAGGTTAGCGATTTCCTGAGCACCAATATCACTGGCTTCCGGTTTTTGGTTGCTGTTAAATATTATTGCATCAAGTAGGGTCGACAATAAGGCAACTTGAGTGAGCTGAACACGCTCATCCATGGGTTTATGAGGGGTAAAAACACCCGCTGAAGTAAATGAGTGAAGTGTTGTCGTCAGGCTTCGCCAATTCCAGCTCCGTGTTACGGTAAAATTGTGCAGCAAACGCATCAGCTGGCTTTGTTCTGTGCGATTTAACGGTCTTTTAGCCGCTGATGAGTATTTTTTAATTGAACTGGCATACTGACCGTGATTTCTCCCATCATAGCGATGACCGAAATGATGCGATTTACTTACCAGGTCATCCATTACTTCCTGTTTGATAAGGGCATTAAAATCTTGAGCAGGGTTTACTGTACGACGCTGTAGATATTGAGAAGAGCGTGTGCCAGAAGAACGGTAAAATTCATTGCGGCCCGGTGCCGTGCGGGGGATGATTCCATGGTCTGACTGTGGCATGTCGGTATCGCCCACGCCTTGAAGAAGGGGCATGGCCATTCGGTTGGTTGTAACTGTTATCTGATCTTGGGTATTGACCACTGATACCAGCAGAACTTCTATCCATAATTATATTTCATTAATTCATGAAAATATTAAAGGCAGACTGCTGTTATGCCCAGAAGTTCATTGTGCGGCAAAGTATACTTGAGTCATTATGGGAGGAGGGCGATTACTGGTTGCTTGCTTTCTTCCTCTTTGCCGGGTTAGTTTGCTCTTGTAAATGTTGTTCACCAGTTACGTATGCAGCGTCTGTCGATCCTCTTTTAAGTGAAACAGAGTCATGACCCTGTGGCGGGATGCCTATCCTGATCTCTATTTGATCAATATATGGTTTCATTAAATCTTTGTTCAAAAGCTGGTTAGCCGGGATTTCAATGACCTCAAATCCCACTTTTTGCAACATTGCGATTTTCAACAGAGTCGAACCCTTCCTGGTTTTGAAATCACCACCCACATAATGAGAGGGACCCTGAACTTCAATCACTATGTTGTGATCTGGCAGTAGCAGGTCAACCGGAGGCAGTGAGTTCAGACTCTTTTCCTCTTCGATCTTCAAAAATGGAATAGATGATTGGAGTTGATCGCGGAAGTCGGCTTGGGTTTTTGAAATGTTTGTGTGGTAATGGCGAACGACCGGACAGGCTCTGCCAAGCCAACTTGCAGCCATGGTGATGATGGATTGATCATCTCCATTATCTGGCGATGTATTTTCCAGGCGAGTCAACAGGTCATCCATGTGTTTTTCAAACAGGTTATTTTTATTGGCATTGGAGTCTAGAAACAACCTGGCACAGCATACCATTAAGGCCCAGAGAGACATCGATATCTCTGGCTGAGAAAGCTGAGGGTTCGTACTGATTCGATAGACAAGCGATTCGAACGCAGAGGTAACCACGTTCAGCTCAACGAGTTCACCCTGTTTCGCAATGGCCCACAGCAGGTTAGCGATTTCCTGTGATTTAAAGTCCGCTTTATGTGCGTTCACGAGGGGCAACAGGGCGGCCACGGCCTCTTTGAGACCTGGTGTCTGCTCCAGCCCCTTGTCCACCAGTTTCGCCATGGCCCAAAGCAGGTTGGCGATACCCTGCGGTGTAAAGTTTGCTTTTTGTCCATTCACGAGGGGCATCAGCGCGGTCACGGCCTCGTTGACCTCTGGTGTCTGCTCCTGCCCGTTGTCCACCAGTTTCGCCATGGCCCAAAGCAGGTTGGCGGTTTCCTGTGGGTTAAAGTTAGCTTTTTGTATGTGCACGAAGGGCAACAGCGCCGCCACGGCCTCGTTGAGACCTGGTGTCGGCTCCTGCCCGTTGTCCACCAGTTTCGCCATGGCCCACAGCAGGTTGGCGATATGCTGAGGACTAAACTGGTCTTTCTGTGCGTTCACGCGGGGCAAGAGCGCGGCCACGGCCTTTTTGAACTCTGGTGTTTGCTCCTGCCCGTTATCTACCAGTTTCGCCATGGCCAGTAGCAGGTTGGCGATGCCCTGGGCAGTAAATTGGTCTTTCTGTGCATTTGCGTGGGGCAACAGCGCGGCCACGGCCTTTTTCAACCCTGGTGTTTGCTCCTGCCCGTTATCTACCAGTTTCGCCATGGCCCACAGCAGGTTAGCGATATGCTGTGGAGTAAAGTTGGCTTTTAGTACAGTCACGCAGGGCAACAGCGCAGCTACGGCTTCCTTGAACTCTGGCGTCTGGTCCTGCCCGTTGTCCACCAGTTTCGCCATGGCCCACAGCAGGTTGGTGATTTCCTGAGGTTTAAAGTCAGCTTTCTGTGCGTTCACGTGGGGCAACAGCAGGGTCAGGGTCTCGCTGAGACCTGGTGTCCGCTCCTGCCCGTTGTCCTCCAGTTTTGCCATGGCCCACAGCAGGTTGGCGATATGCTGAGGACTAAGCTGGTCTTTCTGTGCGTTTACGAGGGGCAGCAGCGCGACCACAGCCTCGTTGAACTCTGGTGTCCGCACCAGCCCGTTGTCCTCCAGTTTTGCCATGGCCCACAGCAGGTTGACGATATGCTGAGGAATAAACTGGTCTTTCTTTGCGTTCACCAGGGGCAACAGCGCGCCCATGGCTTTGTTGAACTCTGGTGTCTGCTCCTGCCCGCTGTCCACCAGTTTGGCCATGGCCCACAGCAGGTTGACGATAGCCTGTGGTTTAAAGTTCGCTTTTTGTACGTTCATGTGGGGCAACAGCGCGGCCACGGCCACGTTGAGTTCAGGTGTCCGCTCCTGCCCTTTGTCCACCAGTTTCGCCATGGCCCACAGCAGGTTGGCGATTTCCTGGGCATTAAATTGGTTTTTCTGTGCGTTCACGTGGGGCAACAACACGGCCACAGTCTCTTTGAGCCCTGGTACCCACTTTTGATCGTTGTCCATCAGTTTCGCCATGGCCCACAGCATGTTGGCAATACCCTGGGCCTTAAATTGGTCTCTCTTGGCATTTAGTAGGGGCAGCAGGGTGGCCACAGCCTCTTTGAGCCCTGGTGTCCGCTCCTGCCCGATGTCCACGAGTTTTGCCATGGCCCAAAGCAGGTTGGAGATCCCCTGAGGAATAAATTGTTTTTTCTGTGCGTTCACATGGGGCAACAACACGGCCACGGCCTCGTTGAACTCTGGCGTCCGCTCCTGCCCGTTGTCCACCAGTTTCGCCATGGCCCACAGCAGGTTAGCGATTTCCTGAGCACCAATATCACGGGCTTCCGGTTTTTGGTTGCTGTTAAATATTATTGCATCAAGTAGGGTCGACAATAAGGCAACTTGAGTGAGTTGAACACGCTCATCCATGGGTTTATGAGGGGTAAAAACACCCGCTGAAGTAAATGAGTGAAGTGTTGTCGTCAGGCTTCGCCAATTCCAGCTCCGTGTTACGGTAAAATTTTGCAGCAAGCGCATCAGCTGGCTTTGTTCTGTTCGATTTAACGGTCTTTGAGCAGCTGATGAGTATCTTTTGATTGAACTGGCATACTGACCGTGATTTCTCCCATCATAGCGATGACCGAAACGTTCCGATTTACTCACCAGACCAGCCATTATTTCCGGTTTGATGAGGGTATGAAAATTTTGAGCAGAGTTGACTGAACGGCGCAGTAGATGTTGAGAAGATCGTGTGTCAGAAGAATGGTAAAATTGATTGCGACGCGGTGCCGTGCGGGGGGGATGATTCCATTGTCTGACTGTGGCATGTCGGTATCGTCCACGCCTTGAAGAAGGGGCATGGCCATTTGGTTGGGTGTAACCGTTATTTGATGTTGTGTATTTGCCACTGATACCAGCAGAACTTCTATCCATAATTATATTTCATTAATTCATGAAAATATAAAAAGCAGACTGCTGTTCTGCTCAGAAGTTCATTGTGCGGAAAAGTTTACTTGAGTCATGATGGGAGGAAGGCGATTACTGACTGTTTGTTTTCTTCCTCTTTGCCGGGTTGGTTTGCTCTGCTAAATGTCCTTCACCAGTAATGTATGCAGCACCTGTCCACCTTCTTTTAAGTGATACAGAGCCATGCTCCTGTGGCGGGGTGCCTATCCTGGTCTTTATTTGATCAATATATGGTTTCATTAAATCGTTGCTCAAAAGCTGGTTAGCCGGGATTTCAATGACCTCAAATCCTGCTTTTTGCAGCAGTGCAATTTTAAGCAGAGTCGAACCGTTCCTGGTGTTGAAATCACCACCCACGTAATGAGACGGTCCCTGAGCTTCAATCACCACGTTGTGATCTGGCAGTAGCAGGTCAACCGGAGGTAATGAGTTCAGCCTCTTTTCTTCTTCGATCTTCAAAGCTGGAATAGATGATTTGAGTTGATCACGGAAGTCGGCTTGGTTTTTTGAAATGATTGTCTGGTATTGGAGGACGGCCGAACAGGTTCTGCCAAGCCAACTTGCAGCCATGATCATGATGGATTGATCCTCTTCATTATCTGGCGATGTATTTTCCAGACG
Source organism: Endozoicomonas sp. ALE010 (assembly GCF_049310165.1). NCBI lineage: Bacteria > Pseudomonadati > Pseudomonadota > Gammaproteobacteria > Oceanospirillales > Endozoicomonadaceae > Endozoicomonas > Endozoicomonas sp. ALE010. Next base: position 4,657 of record NZ_JBLYNV010000117.1, read on the forward strand.
AATGAACAGGTCATCCATGTGTTTTTCAAACACTTTATTTTTATTGGCATTGGAGTCTAGAAACAACCTGGCACAGCATACCATTACTGCCCAGAGAGACATCGATATCGCTTGCTGAGAGAGTTGAGCGTTGTCACTGATGCGATAGACAAGCGATTCGAACGTAGAGGTAACCACGCTCAGCTCAACGAGTTCACCAAGTTTCGCCATGGCCCAAAGCAGGTTGGCGATACCCTGAGGAATAAATTGGTCTTTCTGTGCGTTCACGAGGGGCAACAGCACGGCCACGGCTTCTTTGAGCTCTGCTGACTGTTCCTGCCCGTTGTCCACCAGTTTCGCCATGGCCCACAGCAGGTTGGTGACACACTGGGCATTAAATTGGTCTTTCTGTGTGTTCACGCAGGTCAACAGCACATTCACCGCTTCGTTGAACTCTGGTGTCTGCTCGTACCTGTTGTCCACCAGTTTTGCCATGGCCCACAGCAGGTTAGTGATTTCCTGTGGTTTAAAGTGAGCTTTCTGTGCATTTACGTGGGGCAACAGCGCGGCCACAGCATCTTTGAGCTCTGGTGTTTTCTCCAGCCCGTTGTCCACCAGTTTCGCCATGGCCCACAGCAGGTTGGCGATTCCCTGAGGAATAAATTGTTCTTTCTGTGCGTTCACATGGGGCAGCAACACGGCCACGGCCACGTTGAGCTCTGGTATCTGCTCCTGCCCGTTATCCACCAGTTTTGCCATGGCCCACAGCAGATTGGTGATTTCCTGTGGTTTCAAGTGAGCTTTCTGTGCGTTCACGTGGGGCAAAAGCGCGGCCAGGGCCCTTTTGAGCTCTGGTGTCGGCTCCTGCCCGTTGTCCACCAGTTTCGCCATGGCCCACATCAGGTTGGCGATTTCTTGGGCATTAAATTGGTTTTTCTGTGCGTTCACGCGGGGCAACAGCGCGGCCACGACCTCTTTGAACTCTGGTGTCCACTCTTGGCCGCTATCCACCAGTTTCGCCATGGCACACAGCAGGTTGGCGATATGCTGAGGAATAAATTGGTCTTTTTGTGCCTTAACGTGGGGCAACAACGCCGCCACGGCCTCTTTGAGTTCTGGTGTCCGCGCCTGCCCATTGTCCACCAGTTTAGCCATGGCCCACAGCAGGTTGGCGATATACTGAGGAATAAATTGGTCTCTCTGTGCATTCACGCGGGGCAACAGCGCGGCCGCGGTCTCGTTGAGCTCTGGTGTCCGCTCCAGCCCGATGTCCACCAGTTTCGCCATGGCCCATAGCAGGTTGGTGATAGCCTGAGGAATAAATTGGTCTTTCTGTGCGTTCACATGGGGCAACAGCGCGGCCACGGTCTCTTTGAGTCCTGGTATCCGGTCCTGCCTGTTGTCTACCATTTTCGCCATGGCCCACAGCAGGTTGGCAATGCCCTGGGCATTAAGTTGGTTTTTCTGTGCTTGCACGAGGGGCAACAGGGCGGCCACGGCCTCGTTAAGCTCTGCTGTAAGCTTCTGCCCGTTGTCCAGCAGTTTCGCCATGGCCCACACCAGGTTGGTGACTTCCTGTGGTTTAAAGTGAGCTTTCTGTGCGTTCACGTGGGGCAACAGCGCGGCCATGGCCTTGTTGAATTCTGGTGTCTGCTCCTGCCCGTTGTCCACCAGTTTCGTCATGGCCCACAGCAGGTTGGCGATTCCCTGGGCATCCATATCCCATGCTTCAGCTTTTTTGTTGCACTTGAATCTTATTGCATCCAGTAGCCTTGACAATAAGGCAGCTTGAGTACGCTTGACACGCTCATCAATGGGTTTATGAGGGGTAAAAACACCTGCTGAAGTCAATGAGTGAAATGTTGTCGTCAGGCTTCGCCAATTCCAGCTCCGTGTTGCTGTGAAATTTTGTAGCAAACGCATCAGCTGTCTTTGTTCTGTTCGATTTAACGGTCTTTTAGCAGCTGATGAGTATTTTTTAATTAAACTGGCATATAGGCCGTGATCTCTCCCATCATAGCGATGACCTAAACGATCCGATTTACTCACCAGATCATCCATTATTTCCTGTTGGATGAGGGCATTAAAATCTTGAGCAGAGTTGACTGAACGGTGCATTAAATATTGAGAAGGGCGTGTGCCAGAAGAATGGTGAAATTCATTATATCTCGGGGTAGGGCGGGGGTGACTATCACGCCGCCTGACTATGGCATTTCTATATCGCCCACGTCTTGAAGAAGGGGCAGAGTCATCCGGTTGGTTGTAATCATTACCTGGTCTTGAGTGTTTATCACTGATACCGGCAGAACTTCTATCCATAATTATATTTCATTAATGCATGAAAATATAAAAAGCAGACTACTGTGCAGTTCAGAAGTTCATTTTGCAAAAAAGTTTACTTGAGTCATGATGGGAGGAAGGCGATTACTGACTGTTTGTTTTCTTCCTCTTTGCCGGGTTGGTTTGCTCTGCTAAATGTTCTTCACCAGTCA
>NZ_JBLYNV010000118.1:0-6593 GCF_049310165.1 Endozoicomonas sp. ALE010
TGTTGATGGCCAGGTTGCCAAACAGGCTGGCAAAGACATCCTGACCCGCACAGTGAATCAGCAAACTCCCCGGCTCTGGCGGCTCCGTGCGATGGCTTACCGACCGGGATGGCACAACGGCCCGGGGGTTAGAGGCTCGGACGGTTTCAAAATCGGTTCTCCTCAAGGCAAATACCCGACGCCAGAAATCTGGTCCGGGAGCGTCAGGCTTGTATATTAAATCGTCCTTAACCAGAACAATCCGGCTGACTGCCTTGCTGATGGGGGGGCCATCCAGCCGGGGTGGATTCTCCAACAGCTCATTCAATGAGGCCAGCTGTCTGGGCCTGAGATTGTCACAATCGAAAACCAGGGTGATGGGCACTGACTGATAGATAAGCCCGGGACGCTCGATTTTTTGTCCGGGAGCGGGATAATAGTGCAGCCTTCTTAACGGGTGATGATCCAGGTCGTTCGGATGCCGGATAATAAAAAAAAAACCGATGCCTGTCGCTTCCCGAAAGAGACGGATCAACTCCTCCTTCCTTTCATTCCCACGAAAGGAACCGCAAAAATGAAATTCATCACCAATCGGTGATACCGACTGCTTCAGTTGGCTGATGCAATCTGTGATGGTCGTGACGTTACGGATTGGGCTGGAATGCGCACTATCTGATGATGCCTGTTGGACTAAATATGACTGCTCATTTTTGACGGACAAAACCCCGGTTTCTGGTGTTTTTTTAGGGATTTTACTGGACTGTGAAGGATCGCCTGTAGAACTTGCCAACCTTTTTTGAGCGGTTACAACAGAATGATCACTTGGCTGAATAGGAAGCATGAAAATAGTACTTTTCTGATAGTAATTGTGGTCGGTCAGTCAAGTTAGATGATGTAAACCGGCAAAAGTTCCTCCCTGCAATACCGCGGCTGATCATAGGAGTACCCTGATACGCTAGTACATAGTTTCAATGAGTTTGACGTGTACGATCTCCGTTCACCCTGAGCGGAGTCGAAGGGTGCTTGGCACGATCTATCAGAGTCCGGAGTTTCCGCCTTTAGGCCCTATGGGTCCTTCGACAGGCTCAGGGCGAACGGAGTGCGGAGGGACGACAACCCGTCAAACTCATTGAAACCATGTACTAGCTAATTCCCGCTTAAAATAGTTGCATCATGTTCATTGAGCAGGCGTTTTATGGTTCCCAGCGACTCCCGGCAATCCAGGGCAATACCCGGAGAAAAAATCCCACTGCCGATCAGGTTGAAGTTTTGCCCTGCCGGACTTTCAAAGATGATTCCCCGGTTTTCACGGAAGTTGCCAACGATCAAGACCCGGAATCTTTTCAGGTCGTTACATATCACCGGGGTATATATTTCAGCAGAGCGTTTATCGCCGATCAGGCGAATTAACTGCCGGTTAATTTCTGCATCATCGATGTGATCCTCTAAAATTTTGTTGGTCTGGGGCTCAGGGAGTTCCTCAAGAAAGGCGGCACCGGTCAGTTTATTGGTGCTTTGCCGGAGAGTGTCCCACGCCCTTTCGATCAAAAACTGGGCGGCCACTATCAGGGTATTGGTTTCCTGGTAATAGGTTGATTTTTCCGGGAAACAGGGCTGACCACGGATCAGTCGGGCAATATCCGGTTTGCCCCGGGAGGCATGACTCCAATAAACCTCGGTAGCCGCCACCTGTGGCAATTGTTCCCAGGGGGGCAGCAGCGAAAAATTGCGAACCCCCAGACTGTTGCAGACATTTTTCAGATAAATTTTATTGATGGACTCAACCCGAAACAGGCGCTGGCTTATTCGTTGAGCCATGCCATTATGATCAAAATTGAACCGGATAATGGTCTGCAGGCTTTGAACAGGCAGGACGGGAAAATCATTCGGGCTTTGCAAATACAGTTGCCAGGCAAACTCCGACCACTGACAGAAAAGATGCTTTTTGGGAGACTGATAGTCGATTGACCAGATGAGCATACAGTGGCTCCAGTCGATAATGGCTTTTTTTTCCGGTGGAGCCAGGGTGGAAAAATGGTCAATGGCATGTCGGGCCGCCTGTAAATATTGTGTCGGCACCCAATGGTAGGCAATCAGAAATGCTTCGATATTACCTTCGCAATCTGGCGATATTGGGTAAGATCGGTCTGATAATAACCCCCTGTTTATGGGGATAGGGCGGAAATTTTTCCGGAAGGTTTCCAGAAAGGAGTCCTGGATAGGTTTTATCGCCTCTTGGGGTAACTCAGATCTAACACACTTCCATTGCTGGAGCAGAGAAGCGGCCAGTGACAATATCCCGTTCCAGCCATCAGCGGCTCCGTCCTGTCCGCAAGATGAATTGACTGGCTGCACTGGGGCTGACTGGTAAAGATTGTGCCATGTCGGCTCTGATGAGTAACTGATACTGGAGCTGCCAGCGCCCCATAAATCACAAAGTCGCCACCCATTGCGGGATCTGACCTCAACGAAAGCATGTGATTTCGATTTTACTATTCGGGCTTCAATACCCCAGTAAAGACAGAGTAATTGAAACAGAAACGCACGGTGGCGGCAGGTTCCCTGTTGTTCCTGCAACAATTGCTTGACCAGACTGATGCCGGTTTCGTCAAAAGTACGATCGTAAGAAAAAGCTCTGAACCAATCGACCAGCGCCAGCAGCCGTCCAGCCAGATTGCTTATCAGCCCAATTTCCCGCAACTTCCGGTATCCCGGAAAGTGAACAGGATCCCCGCTGAAAACCTCCTGATCCAGATGTACTTTGATCAGGGGAGGGCATCGCCAGGGCTGAGTGTTGATGGGATCATCAGCCGTTAACGGCTGAAAGTAAGTCCGGTCGGGTTTAATAATAAAATCTACCGTCTCCGGTTCCGTGAGTTCGGAACGCAGATAGTATTGGCCTGTGTGCCTATCCTGTGCCAGCCTGGTCTGTTGCGGAATGGATCTCAGACCGGTCAAACGGTCGTTGGGAGTCAGCGATGGCAATCGTTGCCAATTGCGGCCCGGTTCCAGTGTCATGCGCCCGGGGGTTTCATCGGTTTTCAGATCGGTACGCCCGGTTAACAGGGGCAAAAGATTACTCTGATCCACGAGGTGTCTTGGCAACAGGCCGATAACTAAATTCTGATCAGTGGTCACATCGGCTGTGAGCAGTTTTAGTCGATACAGCTTGGCATGCCATTTAACGGGAAAAAACCGGGTAACCTGAAATTTTCTGGACGCACCCGGGGGCCTGCCCAGACTGAAAGCCTTCGGTGATTTTTTGGCCGAACCTCTGGAAGATCCCTTTTCTGATGACTGTACAAGAATATAGGGCCACTTAAATTCCCATGAACTTTTTTCCAGATAGGGTTCCCACTCCCAGCTCAGAACATCAGGCCACCAAACCATGGGGATTCTGCCCAATCGATCGGCCGCCAGCAGCAGCTGCGGCAACGTCAGTTCAAGGGGAATGCGTCGCTGTCGGAAATGATTATTGAGGGCACTGGCGCAATCGGTCAGCCACCGACTCAGATCCTCAGATACCCCCATGGCTTGCAGCCTGAGCCGGTAGTCATCCCGGGTATCATGGTGGATATGAACGCCGGTAAATCGACTGGTCAATGACGGCGGGAATGCCGTCCGTCCGGGATAGGTGGGCGGATTAACGGTACCAATCAATTTGAACCCATCCTTGTGAGGCAGCGGCAGGCGGTCATTGAGAAACTCTTCCAATAGCCCGGAAGGAATGATATTGAGCTCACTGACCACTAATACCTCCCCCAGACGCCAGGCGCGGTTAAAGGCCTGCACAAACTGGTTAAACTGGTCCGGTGTCCCATTGAGATGCTGAAAGCCTTTACCGGTTTGCTGTTGCCAGGTGGTCAGGGTCAGCAGTAACAGGGCATCCTTACCCCACCCGGCAGTCCCTTCCACCACCATGGCAACTCTTCCCGGTTCCCTGAGTTGCAGAAATTGCCAGCAGGTTTTTATGTACTCTCTGGTGGCCGGAGTATCGATGACCAGTGGTGTCGATTGCTTTTTGTTCGCCTGTGCCAACTGTCCGAAAAACTGTGTGAAGGCCCGCTGGTGCTGCTCCAGCAATGAACGGTCCACCTTACCGGAACTGTGCCAGTAATCCCTGAGTGCCTGCCATTCGGGGCGTTGGTCCCGATCGATCCGCCCACCCAGACTTTGCCCGCACGCTTCGTCAGCCAGAGCCAACACCTGGGCCTGGCTGGTGGGACAGGGTGCATCCGCCGTGATCAGCCGGAACCGGGCCATGATGTCTTTCAGGTCCCTTGGCGTCAGCTCATAGTCTGTGGATACCTGTTTTCTGTACTTTGCCAGCAGGGAGAGGATGGTGTCGGAAGTGGTGGACCTCAGCTCCATGGGCCAGGTATCCGGCAGAAGTGGCTCAATGATGGCTTGTTGCAGAATGGACTCCGGCAGCGGCCGGTAATACAGGCGCAGAATCCGGCGTTGCAATTCAGGGTCAAGATTCCGCCCCGGATAATTTTCCGGATTACCGGTCAACAAAACCCGGTGGTTATCTGTGAGCTCGAACGTCTGGCCATTGACGCAGAGCCGGGGAGACGATTGCAGCAAACCGGTCAGTGGTGACAATAGTCCGTGCTGCACCAGGTTGGCTTCATTAATAACCAGCAGGCCCGGGCGTCTTCTCCTGGCCCAATCCGTTATCTGCCCGGGTACCGAATGAGAGACCGTATTGCCCTGCCGGTCTCGTTTCAGGGAGACCGAACCGTACAGGTCTTCCCAGGTGGTGTTCGGTCCCAGGGTCAGGGTTTTCACTGTGTGCGGGTCAGGCTGTGGGCCAGCGGCAAGCCGGTTCATTGATGCCTGCCGCCGTTCCTGTAACGCTTGCCCGGTGGCGACGGCCAGGCAGGATTTACCGGTACCCGCCGGGCCATTGAGCTCAATGATCCTGTGCTGCCTGAGCATGGTCGTGAGCTGTTCAAGCCGCTTGCCCTGTTGCTGCTGATGATGACAGCTGGCCTGCAGCCAATCTGAGGCCAGTGTCTGCAAGGAGGTTGTCAGCAGCGGTTCCGAAAAGGCGTGCTGAAGCGGCTGTTGCAGCTGTTCCAGTGGCTCAGACGGATGGCATTGGGTAATGGCGGTCAGTTGCTGGTTCAAGTCCCGGGCTTGCCGATGCACCGGGATACTCTGGCTGCCACAGACCCGCAGGGCATCGTACAGCAGACGCAGGCGATGGCCGGAACAGGGATGGATATTGTCGTCCAGTACCGGCAAAAGATCAGCCTCAATGCCCTGTTGAGGGAATATTGAGTGGATAATGGCGGCCATCTTTGCGGTGCAGCGGGGAGAAGGTTCGCCGAAAATATCAGGCAAATACTCGCCCAGTGCCGGTGCCATATAACGGGCCAATGGCCAGAAATGATCTACCAGATCCTTTGGGTGCTTCAGGGCTGGCAGGGTGTCCAGGATGGCAGCAATGCCATCACGATCAACCTCTGCCATGGAATCCTGAAATATCCCACTGATCTGAGCTTTGACAAAACTATAAATGGTTTCATTACCCCGCACCGGATGGGCCAGTAACTTATTCAGGGCCTTACGCCAGTGAAAGGGCTCCAGAGTCCCGGCGCGATCCAGCCGCTGTTCAATGGGGAGCTGAGCCTCCAGCAGGGTCAGAAACTCAGCCGGTGCCTGAACCGGAATGACCGGATAACTTTTATCCGGGCTCTGGGGCAATGTCCGGATGCGGGACAAAAGACTGCCTAATGGCCGGATTGCATCGGGATGGCGGGACGAAAAGGGTTGGATCAAACCGGGGGCGGCCATAATGGATTCTGCCAAAATGGACTCAGCTTTACCGAGCTCAACTATGTCAGGCTCAAAGCCGTCAGGCTCAAAGCCGTCAGGCTCAACACTGCCTGCTGACCGATCACTCCGGGCATCCTGCTGCTGTTGCCAGCACTGGAACCATGGACTCTGGTAAGGCATTCGGTCAGCGGGCCAGACTATATGCAGCTGGCAGTTGGGCAGGGCTTTTTTCTGGCCGTAAATCCAGAGATAGGGCTCAGGTACCAATAGTGACTCCAGATGCCCTGCCAGGGTCGGGGTATGTTCCAGCCCGGACAGCACCACCGCTTTACCCTTAAGGAGTTGTGTCAATAACGGGGTTGCTCTCAGCTGGAAACTCAACTTGCCTGACAGTTTCAGCTTGCTGGTAAACCAGAGCTCCTCCCATTGCTGCCCGGTGGCCAGTCGATAACAGTCGGATTGTGCAACAACATTGGCAGCGATATTGGCAACACTGCCGGTATACAGCCTGACAACACTGTCACCCGAGGGTTCTGGCAAAGTGCCTGTCGCCAATCCGGGGGCGACGGGCAGAGATTCCGTCCGATGTTTCAGGATCAGCCATTGTTCATCGGTCAGTTCACCGCTGACCAGCAGCTGGTCAAATTCGCTGGCCATCTTATGAAAGGTATCGGTCTTTTGCAGGGTGTTTTCCTGTGCGGACAGATCACTGAAGACCGCGTTGAAATTATGGGTATTGATAACCCCGCAGGTTTTACCGGGTAACACCGGTGTGTTGTTGACGGCTTGTTTGAATGCCGTGATATTCTCGGTCGGGGTGTGATATTGCT
>NZ_JBLYNV010000119.1:0-6321 GCF_049310165.1 Endozoicomonas sp. ALE010
GGTTGATTGATGAAGACTTTCTTTCTCCGCTGATCAGCAAAGGCGGCAAAGAGAAGATTGATATGGCCGGCGTCCGTACCCGTACCGGCGAGTTCATGACCAAAGACCTGGAAGAAGCAGTGCACCGCAACGATGTGACTGACAAGGCGGTGACCGAGATCATCCACTACGGCAAGGACCGTAAAGCCTGGCTGATATTCTGTGTCAGTGTCGCCCATGCGGAAGAAGTCAAGGAGCTGCTGGAGTATGAAGGGATTACCACGGCCTGTGTGCACGGTGGCACCCCGGCAGCAGAGCGGGAACAGATCCTCAGTGACTACAAGGCGGGCAGAATTCAGGCGCTCACCAGCCAGGGGGTATTGACCACCGGCTTTGATGCCCCACTGACCGACCTGATCGCCCTGCTGCGCCCCACCAAATCACCGGGGCTTTATGTGCAGATCCTTGGTCGTGGCCTGCGCATCAGCCCACAGACCGGCAAGACCGACTGCCTGGTGCTGGACTACGGTGGCAATGTGGAACGCCATGGCCCCATTGACCGGATCAATGTAGACAGTATCCGTCGTAAGAAAAAAGGCGTGACGGGTGAGGCACCCATGAAAGAGTGCCCCCAGTGCCAGACCTTTGTACTGGCCTTTACTCGCGAGTGCCCGGACTGCGCCTACCAATGGCCGGAAAAGCCACAGCATGAAGAGAGTGCCAGCGGTGCGGCCGTACTGGCCAGCCAGGTCGAGGCCGAGTGGTACAACGTGGATGACGTTCATTACGACCTGCACGAAAAAAAGGACAAGCCCCCTTCCTTGAAGGTGACCTATCGCTGTGGCTTTGACGCCTATTCCGAGTGGGTCTGTTTTGAGCATACCGGCTTTGCCCAGAACAAGGCCCAGATGTGGTGGTTCAAACGTGCCGGGTTCCATGCCCCATGCCCAAGAACCGTGGCCGATGCCCTGGACCGGATAAGGGAGCAGCAGATTCCGTTTGTGGTACCCAGCCGTATCCAGGTGAAACCGGAGGGTCGTTTCCAGCGGATCCTGAACTACGACATGAGCCCGATGCCTGGTACACCCAGCGAATGGAATGACAACCCGGCAGCACGCCCACGGCAGGAACCCTTGAAACCACCGGGCAGCGATGACTTCAGCGCCATTAATGATGAATTGGACAGCTGGGGCGATGCGCTGGACACCGTCTGGGATCAGCCCGGGGCAACTTTTGAAGACGACACCATTCCTTTTTAACAGTTCAGGGAGATGATCATGGCAGGAAAGATGGAAAGAAAAATGCTGCACAGCCTGGCGTTTGATCTTGTGCGAATGGAAGGCGTGAGTCGTTCGGTTAAAAGTGGCAACCGTGAGCCCTGGCTCAGGGAATGGGTGGTGTTCTGCCCGGATGGCCAGCCTGTACCGGCGGCCATGGCCAGCGCGGCCGTTGCCAACAAGGCCATTGAACAGATGATGGCAACCCAGCCATGAAGGGAGTTGTGAATCGCTGGGCCATTATCGAACTGGTTGAACGGTTTGGATTCAGGGAAGTTTTGCTGAGTACCAACCTGACCAGGTATCAGCTGAATGAATTACTGCGAGGGGAGTGAATGATGTTTAGCAAGGCAACCTGGGGAAAAGAGATCGCCAATTCAGAGATTCGAAACCAGGAGCGGCTGTTCTTTAAATCGCAACTGGAGACCATTGAATCCGGCAAGGAGATTCAATTTGATTCACGCGAGTTTTTTAAGTTTGTAGATTTTCTGAAAGCGCAAAACAACAGCTACAAGTTTCAATTCAGGGTGGCTGATGGGGTTTATGTTTTGCTGCCGGATGGAGGTAGGCAATGAAACAGAGAGAACAACAATATATGAGAAGGATTATTCAGATTTTTGACACACCTCATTCGAGCTTTGGTCAAGGATATTTGTCTGCCCTTTGCGATGATGGAACGATCTGGTTTCATGCAGATAACAAATGGCACCCACTGAGGGAACTAATTCCTCAAGAGGGGATGGGAGTTGAGAACAAAATAAACATTCTGGTTGAAGCTATGCAAACAGAGATCAGAAAGTCAGGGGGTAATTTACGCCTTGAGGAAGCATTAACCAAAGCTGGTTTTAACGCATAACCCTTGCGTAAGGGGCGATAGTCCCCTTGACGCTGTTGTTATGCGCTAGCAGGTAGGTCAATAAAAGGGAAATTATGAATATTGTGCAAATGCTAAAAAACCATGTTTCAGATATGGAAGCCGAGGTTGAGCGACTACAAGATGAGATTAACGAATTGCGAACCAAGAAAGAAACCATCCAGCGTGAGGCAATAAGGCTAAGAAACAAACTGGCAGCGATACCTAAAGATCAACAAGACGCATAACCTTGCGCTAACCGGCGCAGTCCGTTTATGCGGTTGTTATATGCCGGTAAGGGAAAGACTATGAATAAGACGCCTTGGAACCCAAGTAAACGAGCAATAAAGCGGGTAAAAAATCCATTACCCAAACCAGAGCAATGCAACTGTTGCGGCCGTGAAACTGTGGTTATAAAGAGCAACGCTGAGATATACGGCAGAAAATATGGTGAATGGCCTTGGGTTTATATTTGTGAAGGGTGCAACTCTTACGTTGGAATGCACCCATTCACTGACATACCACTTGGGACGCTGGCTGATGCTGCTACCAGAGAGGCCAGAAAGGAAGGCAAAGCACCTTTTGAGGCTCTGCACAGAACGGGAAAGATGACACGCAACGCTGCTTATCAAAAGCTGGCAGACAAGCTGGGCATTCCGAAAGAAGAATGCCATTTTGGGTGGTTTGATACAGCGATGTGCAAAAAAGCTGCTGCCGCTGCCCGTGAGATTTATTTAGGCATATAACCCCCGCTTGTGCGGCGCAGTCCGCACGAAGCTGTTGTTATGCGCTGAACTGGGAACTAGAGGGCTGATTATGTTTGATGAAGGTACAGTCGAATGGGAAAACAGAATACTCGACGAACAAGCAGAATATGATAGAGCAATGGAAAACCAACAAAAAGCTGTCATGCGCGACTATGAAGCAGAGCGCGATATTAACAGGCTTAACGGTTTACTCAACGAAGCAAACGAGCGAATAGAAGCTTTGGAAAAACTTATCAAAGAGACTAAGGAAGTTGCCTTCACTTCACCAGAATTGAATATGTGCAACTACAACCATGACGATGTGGGAAAGCTTAACACTGCAATGTGCGAAGTTTTTTCAATGCTGGATAGTGGCGTATAACCGACAGCTAACCGGCTTGTCCGGTTGAGCGGGTTGTTATATGAACGATAAAATCAGGACTAAATAATGAAAGATAAAATTTTAAATTGGTTCGCTAATGGCCGCGTTGGGTCTTCTTCAAAAGCTATGGCTATGGCGATTGCTGGAATTGAGGGAAATGAAAAGTCACACCCTCACGACCCTGACGATTTTAACCGCTGCTTGCTGTTCCTTGATGCTGTTCCAGAAGCAAGAAACCACCTGGATAAAGTTGCTGAACTATCTAGCTACTGGAAAGCACTGATTGAGCGGTTTGATGAAATAGAACAAATCTTCCTCGCTGAAGTTGGCCTTAATTGGTCTAAAGGCGATAGAGCCAGCAAAACCTACGATTTGATGAAAAGCATAATCCAACCAATTGAAGACTCAGACCCGAAAGTTATCCGGTTTGGCGAGATGGGCATTAAGTTCACATAACACTGCGCTTATGCGAACCCAGTTCGCATAAGTGACATAACTAAAGTACCAAACCTTTAAACAAACCAGAACTTTTTAAAACCGCTTAATTCAGCGGAGGGGATCTTTTGCGCCATGAAAACCAAAACTAAAACCAACCAAACATTGGCTCTGGCAAATCTCACCAGACCGGCCAGACAAGTGGCCTGAGGAAAAAGGAACTTTTGTACCATGGAAACATCTAATAAAGAGTCAAACCAGCTACTTACAGAACAGCAGCTTAAAGCTGTCAATGACGCTCTTTTTGGCAAAGAGCAAAGTCAGGAATGGTGGTAATTATGTCAGGGATTGAGTGGATTACCGTTAAAAAAATGGCCGAGGAAACCGGCTACACAGAAAAAGCTATCCGGGAAAAAGTCTCTAAAGGCAACTGGCCTCAGGGCCTGGTCTGGCGTCATGCCCCGGACAACCGTTTATTATTCAGTAAATCAGGTTACAACAAATGGGCAGAGTCGAGGCCGCTGAGTTAGTAAAAGGGATTGCCGGTGTTGAAGTACACGGCAACTCCCTTAGAATTATTTTCTATTACAAAGGGGTTCGCTGTCGCGAATCCCTGGGGCTGGCCCCAACCAAAAAAAATGTAAAGTTCGCTGTCGGCCTAAGATCGACAGTACTCCATGAAATCAAAACCAAATGCTTTGATTATCAGGCAAGATTTCCTGATAGCAGCAACGCGGTTCGGTTCGGCCGAATTGATACTCTGAAAGAAATAAAACTGGATGATCTTTACAAAAAATATCTTCCCATAAAAGCGGTTGACATTGGTTCACAAACTTTAAGGCGGTACAGGGATAGCCTGAAGATCTGTATTGCCCTGCTTGATGGTATGCAAATGGTTTCCTCATTAACGCCTGAGGACATTAATAGACTGCGAGCGGACCTTATTGCTACTCGCAAGCCATCTACGGCCAACCATTACCTTTCCTGTCTCCGGGGTATGCTTGAGTTTGCGGAAGCAAATCGATATACGGACTTAAATCTGAGCAAATGCTGCAAGAAATTTAAAATTGGCAGATCTCAGCCCTACCCGCTTGAATTGGAAGAGTATCAACGAATCATGAATGACCCCATGCTTCACCCGTCTCACAGAAACCTGATCACAATGTCTGTATATACTGGTTTGCGAACCGGAGAGGCCAGGGCGTTAGCCTGGGAAGACATTGATCTTGAAAAAGGCACAATCAAGGTTCAGAGAAACATCGCAAAGGATGATGAAGGCGAGTTTTTCAAGCTTCCAAAAACAGACAGTATCAGGACCATATACCTGCTGCCGCCAGCACTGGAAGCATTGAAAGCCCAGCGACGATTTACAGAGATGTTTCCTGCAACCAATATAGAGATTCATCTTGATAAGCAAACAAGAGAAGAGCAAAAGGTTCGTCCAGTCTTCAGGCCAACCACTGCTCTGCCCCATGAAAACCACCATGCTATTGATTCAGTCTGGTACTCTGAAAGCTCGCTAAGCAGCCAGTGGCGAAACATTCTCAAACGGTGCAAAGTCACCTATCGCAGAATTTACCAAACCCGACATACTTTTGCCTGCTGGCAACTAACTGCTCATGGTAATATCGCGTTCATTGCTGATCAGATGGGACACACGGACTACTCCATGCTAGTGAAAAAATACGGGCGTTGGATGAACACAGAAAGTCAAAATGAAGTGGCTCGCATCTGGTCAGCACTGGCAAACAAGGGGCATTGTACTGATAAAAAAGGCCCCAAAAACGCCCCACGATTCCAGTCACCTGACATAAAGCATTGAATTTAATGGAAAAAAGCGACCTCTCCAACCACACTCCGATGATGCAGCAGTATTTGCGCATCAAACAGCAGCACAGGGATCACCTGGTGTTTTACCGGATGGGTGATTTCTACGAGCTGTTTTATGACGACGCCAAAAAGGCTGCCCACCTGCTGGACATTACCCTGACCAAACGAGGGCAATCCGGTGGCGAACCCATCCCCATGGCGGGTATTCCATACCATGCGGTGGAGGGTTATCTGGCCAGGTTGATCCGGTTGCGTCAGTCCGTTGCCATTGCCGAGCAGATTGGTGATCCGGCCACCAGCAAAGGGCCGGTGGAGCGTAAGGTGGTTCGTATTCTGACCCCTGGTACCGTCAGTGATGAGGCTTTGCTGGATGAGCGTCAGGATAATCTGCTGATGGCGGTCAACCAGCGGGAAAACCGCTATGGGCTGGCATTTCTCGATATCAGCAGTGGTCGGTTCAATGTGCTTGAAGTGACCAGTGAAGAGGCACTGCTTTCTGAAGTTGAGCGCCTGAGCCCGGCCGAAGTATTGCTGAATGATGACCGCAACTGGCCTGAGATATTACTGCGTCGCCCCGGTTCCAGCAAACGCCCCCCGTGGGACTTTGACCATGAGAGTGCTGTTGAGCAATTAACCCGACAGTTCCAGACGCAAAGCCTTGATGGCTTTGGCTGCAGCCACTTAACACTGGCTATTGAAGCGGCTGGCTGTCTGCTGCAGTACGCCCCAGAAGCGTCGTGTATAAGCAGGAGACCGGTAAATGGCTAGATATATAGGTCCTAAGTGCAAACTGTCTCGTCGTGAAGGCACTGATCTCTT
>NZ_JBLYNV010000120.1:0-6300 GCF_049310165.1 Endozoicomonas sp. ALE010
GGCTGGCAAAGACATCCTGACCCGCACAGTGAATCAGCAAACTCCCCGGCTCTGGCGGCTCCGTGCGCTGGCTTACTGACCAGGATGGCACCGCGGCCGGGGTGACATTGAAGGTTGCTGAAGAGTATCTGTCCCGGGCAAATATCCGACGCCAGAAATCCGGTCCGGGAGCATCAGGCTGATTTATTAAATCGTTTTTGGCCAGAACAACCCGGCTGACTGTCGTGCTGATGGGGATGCCATCCAGCCGGGGTGGATTCTCCAACAGCTCATTCAATGAGGCCAGCTGTCTGGGCCTGAGGTTGTCACAATCGAAAATCAGGGTGATGGGCACTGACTGATAAATAAGCCCGGGACGCTCGGTTTTTTGTCCGGGAGCTGGATAATAGTGCAGCCTTCTTAACGGGTGATGATCCAGGTCGTCCGGATGCCGGATAATAAAAAGGAACCCGGTGCCTGTCCTTTGCCGATACCAATGGATCAACACCTCCTTCCCAGCCTTATCATTTTCAGAGTCGAAAAAATGAAACGCATCGCCTACCGGTGATGCCGATTGTTTCAGATGGCTGATGCAATCTGTGATGGGCGTGATGTTACGGATTGGGCTGGAATGCGCACTATCTGCTAATGCCTGTTGGACTAAATATGACTGCTCATTTTTGACGGGCAAAACCTCAGTTACGAGCATTTTTTTACGGATTTTACTGGGCTGTGGAGGATCGCCTGTAGAATTTGCCAGCCTTTTTTGTGCTTTTACAACAGGATGATCACCGGGCTGAATAGGAAGCATGAAAATAGTACTTTTCTGATAGTAATTGCGGTCCGTCAGTCAATTTGGATGGTGTAAACCGGCAAAAGTTCCTTTGTACTAAGACTCATCTCAATACCCGCCTAAAATAGTTGCATCATGCTCATTGAGCAGTCGTTTCACGGTTCCCAGCGACTCCCGGCAATCCAGGGTAAGACCCGGAGAAAAAATCCCGCTGCCGATCAGGTCGAAACTTTGTCCTGCCGAACTTTCAAAGATGGTTACCCGTTCACGGAAGTTGCCAACGATCAGGACCCGGAATCTTTTCAGGTCTTTACATATCACCGGGGTATATATTTCCGCAGAGCGTTGATCACTGATCAGGCGAATTAACTGTCGGTTATTTTCTGCATCATTGATGTGATCCCCTAAGTTCCCCATGCTCGGGGGCTCAGGGAACTCCTCAATAAACGCTGCTCCGGTCAGTTTGTTGGTGCTTCGCAGGAGGGTGTACAACGCCCTGTCGATCAAAAACCGGGCAGACAGTATCAGGGTATTGGTTTCCTGATAGTACGTTGATTTTTGCGGAAAACAGGGCTCACCACGGATCAGTCGGGCAATATCCGGTTTGCCCCGGGAGGCATGACTCCAAAAAACTTCGGTAGCCGCCACCTGTGGCAATTTTTCCCAGGAGTACAGCAGGGAAAAATGGTCGGCCTCCGGACTGTCGTGGACATTTTTCAGATAGACTTTATCGATGGACTCAAGCCGGAACAGGCGCTGGTATATTCGTTGAGCGATGCCATTATGATCAAAATTTAACCGGATAATGGTCTGCAGGCTTTGCACAGGCAGGACGGGAAAATCATTCGGGCTTTGCAAATACAGTTGCCAGGCAAACTCCGACCACTCACAGAAAAGACGTCTTTCGGGAGACCGCTCATCGGTTGACCTGATGAGCATACAGTGGCTCCAATCGATAATGGCTTTTTTTTCCGGGGGGGCCAGGGTGGCAAAATGGTCAATGGCATGTCGGGCCGCCAGCAAATATTGTTCCGATACCCAATCACAGGCAATTTCCATGGCAAAGACATAACGTTCGCGGCTTGGTGATATTTTGTAAGTTCGTTCTGATAGTAAATCCCTGAACATGGGGATAGGGCGGAAATTTTTTCGGAACTTTTCCAGAAAGGTGTCCTGGATTTGTTTTATCGCCTCTTGGGGTAATTCAGATTGAGTACACTTGTGTTGCTGGAGCAGAGAAGCGGCCAGTGACAATATCCCCTTCCAGCCATCAGCGGCTCCGTCCTGAGCGTAAGGCGAATTGACGGGTGCCACTGGCGCTGACTTGAAAATATTGTGCCATTCCGGCTCTGATGAATAACTGAAAGTGGAGCTGCCAGCGCCCCCTAAATCACAAAGTCGCCACCCATTGCCGGATCTGACCTCAACGAAAGCATGTGAGCCCGATCGTACTATACGGGCTTCAATACCCCAGTAAAGACAGAGTAATTGAAACAGAAACCCACGATGGCGGCAGGTTCCCTGTTGTTCCTGCAACAATTGCTTGGCCAGGTTGATGCCGGTTTCGTCAAAAGGACGATCGTAAGAAAATGCCCTGAACCAATCGACAAGGGCCAGTAGCCGTTCGGACAGATTGTCTATCTGCCCTATTTCCCGCAACTTCCGGTATCCCGGAAAGTGAGCAGGATCCCCGCTGAACACCTCCTGATCCAGATGCACTTTGATCAGCGGAGGGCACCGCAGGGGCTGTGTGTTAATGGGATCATTAGCCGTTAACGGCTGAAAATAAGTCAGATCGGGCTTAATAATAAAATCCACCGTCACCGGTTCCGAGAGTCCGGAACGAAGAAAGTATTGGTCGGTGCTCCTATCCAGTGCCAGCTGCGTCTGTTTCGGAATGGACCTCAAACCGGTCAACCGGTCGTTGGGGGTCAGCGATGGCAATAATTGCCAATTGTGGCCCGGTTTCAGTGTCATGCGCCCGGGGGTTTCGCCGGTTTTCAGATAGGTTCGCCCGGTTAACAGGGGCAAAAGCTTGCTCTGATCCATGAGACGCATTGGTAAAGGGCTTTCAACTAATGTCTGGTCAGTGGTCACATCGGCTGTGAACAGCTTCAGTCTGTACAGATGGGGATCCCATTTACCGGGAAAAAACCGGGTTGCATGAAAGTTGCCAGACACACCAGGGAGCAGGCCCAGACTGAAAGCCTGCGGTAATACAGTGGCCGAGCTGCTGGAAGATCCCTTTTCTGATGACTGTACAAGAATATAGGGCCACTTAAATGTGCTTGTACGCTTTTCCAGATAGGGTTGCCACTCCCGGCTCAGACCCTCAGGCCAGCAATCCATGGAGGTTCTGCCCAATCGATCGGCCGCCAGCAGCAGCTGCGGCAACGTCAGTTCAAGGGGAATGCGTTGCTGTCGGAAATCATCGTTAAGGGCACTGGCGCAATCGGTCAGCCACCGACTCAGATCCTCAGATACCCCAATGGCTTGTAGCCTGAGCCGATAGTCATCCCGGGTATCATGGTGGATATGAACGCCGGTAAATCGGCTGGTCAATGATGGCGGGAATGCCGTCCGTCCGGGATAGGTGGGCGGATTAACGGTACCAATCAATTTGAACCCGGCCTTGTGAGGCAGCGGCAGGCGGTCATTGAGAAACTCTTCCAATGGCCCGGAAGGAATAATATTGAGTTCACTGACCACCAGCACCTCACCCAGACGCCAGGCGCGGTTAAAGGCCTGCACAAACTGGTTAAACTGGTCCGGAGCTCCATTGAGGTGCTGATAGCCTCTACCGGTTTGCTGTTGCCAGGTGGTCAGGGTCAGCAGTAACAGGGCATCCTTACCCCACCCGGCAATACCTTCCACCACCATGGCAACTCTTCCCGGTTCCCTGAGTTGCAGAAATTGCCAACAGGTTTTTATGTACTCTCTGGTGGCCGGAGTATCGATGACCAGTGGCGTCGATTGCTTTTTGTTCACCTGTGCCAACTGTCCGAAAAACTGTGTGAAGGCCCGCTGGTGCTGGTCCAGCAATGAAGGGTCCACCTTGCCGGAACTGTGCCGGTAATCCCTGAGTGCTTGCCATTCGGGGCGTTGGTCCGGATCGATCCGCCCACCCAGACTTTGCCCGCACGCTTCGTCAGCCAGTGCCAACATCTGGGCCTGGCTGGTGGGACAGGGTGCATCCGCCGTGATCAGCCGGAACCGGGCCATGATGTCTTTCAGGTCCCTTGGCGTCAGCTCATAGTCTGTGGATACCTGTTTTCTGTACTCTGCCAATAGGGAAAGGATGGTGTCCGAAGCGGTGGACCTCAGCTCCAAGGGCCAGGTATCCGGCAGGAGTGGCTCAATGATGGCTTGTTGCAGAACGGACTCCGGCAGCGGCCGGTAATAGAGGCGCAGAATCCGGCGTTGCAATTCAGGGTCAAGATTCCGCCCCGGATAATTTCCCGGATTACCGGTCAACAAAACCCGGTGGTTATCTGTGAGCTCGAACGTCTGGCCATTGACGCAGAGCCGGGCAGGCGATTGCAGCAAACCGGTCAGTGGTGACAATAGTCCGTGCTGCACCAGGTTGGCTTCATTAATAACCAGCAGGCCCGGCTCGGAACCTTTGGCCCACTCCGTTATCTGGCCGGGTACCGAATGAGAGACCGTATTGCCCTGCCGGTCTCGTTTCAGGGAGACCGAACCGTACAGGTCTTCCCAGGTGGTGTTTGGTCCCAGGGTCAGGGTTTTCACTGTGTGCGGGTCAGGCTGTAGGCCAGCGGCAAGCCGGTTCATTGATGCCTGCCGCCGTTCCTGTAACGCTTGCCCGGTGGCGACGGCCAGACAGGATTTACCGGTACCCGCCGGGCCATTGAGTTCAATGATCCTGTGCTGTCTGAGCATGGTGGTGAGCTGTTCAAGCCGCTTGCCCTGTTGCTGCTGATGATGACAGCTGGCCTTCAGCCAATCTGAGGCCAGTGTCTGCAAAGAGGTTGTCAGCCCCGGAAAGGCGTGCTGAAGCGGCTGTTGCAGCTGCTCCAGTGGCGCAGACGGATGGCATTGGCTAATGGCGGTCAGTTGCTGGTTCAAGTCCCGGGCTTGCCGATGCACCGGAATACTCTGGCTGCCACAGACCCGCAGGGCATCGTACAGCAGACGCAGCCGTTGGCCGGAACAGGGATGAATATTGTCGTTCAGTACCGGCAACAGATCAGCCTCAATGCCCTGTTGAGGGAATATTGAGTGGATAATGGCGGCCATCTTCGCGGTGCAGCGCAGAGAAGGTTTGCTGAAGGTAGCGGGCAAATACTCGCCCAGTGCCGGTGCCATATAACGGGCCAATGGCCAGAAATGATCGGCCAGATCCTTTGGGTGCTTCAGGGCTGGCAGGGTGTTCAGGATGGCAGCAATGCCATCACGATCAACCTCTGCCATGGAATCCGGAAATATCCCACTGATCTGAGCTTTGACATAACTGTAAATGGTTGTATTACCCCGCACCGGATGGGCCAGTAACTTATTCAGGGCCTTACGCCAGTGGAAGGGCTCCAGAATCTCGGCGCGATCCAGCCGCTGTTCAATGGGGAGCTGAGCCTCCAGCAGTTTCAGAAACTCAGCCGGTGCCTGAACCGGAATGACCGGATAACTTTCATCCGGGCTCTGGGGCAATGTCTGAATGCGCGACCAAAGACTGCATAATGGCCCGATTGCATCGGGATGGCGGGACGAAAGGGATTTGGGGGCGGCCATAATGGATTCTGCCAAAATGGACTCAGCTTTACCGAGCTCAGCTATTTCAGGATCAAAGCTGTCAGCCTCAACACTGCCTGCTGACCGATCACTCCGGGCATCCTGCTGCTGTTGCCAGCGCTGAAACCATGGACCCTGGTCAGGCAGTCGGTCAGTGGGCCAGACTATATGCAGCTGGCAGTGGGGCAGAGCTTTTTTCTGGCCGTAAATCCAGAGATAGGGCTCAGGTGACAGTAGTGACTCCAGATGCCCTGCCAGGGTCGGGGTATGTTCCAGCCCGGACAGCACCACTGGTTTACCCTTAAGGAGTTGTGTCAATAACGGGGTTTCTCTCAGCTGGAAATTCAACTTGCCTGACAGTTTCAGCTTGCTGGTAAACCAGAGCTCCTCCCATTGCTGCCCGGTGGCCAGTTGATAACAATGTGCAGCAACATTATTGGCAACACGGCCGGTATACAGCCTGACAACGCTGTCACCGAAAGGCTCTGGCAAAGTGCCTGTCACCAATCCGGGGGCGACAGGCAGTGATTCCGTCCGATGTTTCAGGATCAGCCATTGTTCATTGGTCAGCTCACCGCTGATCAGCAGCTGGTCAAATTCGCTGGCCATCTTATGAAAGGTATCGGTCTTTTGCAGGGTGTTTTCCTGTGCGGACAGGTCACTGAAGACCGCGCTGAAATTATGGGTATTAATAACCCCGCAGGTTTTACCGGGTAACACCGGTGTGTTGTTGACGGCTTGTTTGAATGCCGTGATATTCTCGGTCGGGGTGTGATATTGCT
>NZ_JBLYNV010000121.1:0-6126 GCF_049310165.1 Endozoicomonas sp. ALE010
CATAAAGGCGGAAGTCGCCGAGCAGTTGCCACAGTATTTTATCAACCACACACTGGATAGTGACCTGCAAGAAGAGATCATTACCCAGGTGACGCTGGGCAGTTTGGGGTCACTGAATGGCAAGGCAGTACCTGCCGGGCAACGAGAGGCGGAAATAGCGGCGCGGCTGCAAACCGAAGTGGAGGAGTTTGTTCAGACTGCGGTTTAATGAAGGGTTGTTAAGCTCGCTGGCTGCAAAAGCACAAGCGGCCTGCCTTTTCCGGGCAGCGGGTGGCGGGAAGCGGGCAGCGCTTACTGAAATGTCGAAGTTATTAAATGACAGTTCCTAAGTACAAATTTCTAACTGGTTTAAGCTGGATGAAATGTTTGATTCCAGGGCTCTTTCTGCAACATCCTCTGATCGGGAAAAACCTGCAAATCCTGATAGATACTCAAAGTAAAGCTGCTGTACTATACGTTTTTTGTAATTTGGTGATACGACAGTTCACCGTCTTACTCAGCAATCATTGAATGAAAGGTTTTGCATGTACTTTCGACGTTCCCCTGTTTCCATGACTGTCTTTGCTGCCCTGGTTTCTGTCAGTGGTCTGACCTCCGCTGCTACGATTGACCTCCGGGTTGTTGAAACAACCGACCTTCACGCCAATGTCATGGATTTTGATTATTACAAGGGCAAGCCCACCGAACAGTTTGGACTTGCCCGTGTCGCAACACTGGTCAAACAGGCCCGTGCCGAAGTTGAAAACAGTGTTCTGGTAGACAATGGCGATCTGTTGCAGGGCTCGCCAATGGGCGATTACATGGCCGACAAAGGCCTTGAGCAAGGGGATATGCACCCGGTCTACAAAGCTATGAACCTGCTCGACTATGACGTAGGCAATATTGGTAACCACGAGTTCAATTACGGTCTGGACTTTCTGAATGAAGCCATTAATGATGCCCGCTTCCCCTATATAAGCGCTAACGTGGTGGATGCCAAAACCGGCAAAAACCTCTACCAGCCTTATCTCATCAAGAGCCAGCAGTTTAAGGATTCCGATGGCAAGCTGCAGACCGTTAAGGTTGGCTACATCGGTTTTGTACCACCACAGATCATGCAGTGGGACCGTAAACATCTCGAAGGAAAAGTGGTCGCTTTCGACATTGTTGAGTCTGCAAAAAAGTTCGTTCCACAAATGAAAGCCGAAGGTGCTGATATTATCATTGCCATTCCACACTCCGGCATGAGCAGCGAGCCCTACAAAGCCATGGCGGAAAACTCCACCTACTACCTTTCTCAGGTAGAAGGCATTGATGCCCTCATGTTTGGCCACTCCCACGCCGTTTTTCCGGCAGAGGCTTATGCTGAGATCCCCGGCGTAGATGTGGAAAAAGGGACGATCAACGGCGTACCCGCGGTTATGCCAGGTCGCTGGGGCAGCCATCTGGGGCTGGTTGATTTGAAACTGGACAACCGCAGTGGCAAATGGGAAGTGGTTGATGCCAGGGCAACCACACGCGCTATTTTTAATACCAGGACCAATACCTCCAAGGCTAAGTCTTACAGGGACATAGTTAACATCATCAAAAAAGAGCACCTGGGCACCCTGGAATTTGTTAACCAGCCTATTGGCAAGGCTTCTGATCAGATGTACAGCTATCTGGCACTGGTGCAGGACGACCCCACCGTGCAGATCGTGAACAATGCGCAGATAGATTACGTTGAGCGCTTTATCCAGGGCGATCCTGATCTGGAAGGTATTCCTGTTATCTCCGCTGCTGCCCCTTTCAAAGCCGGTGGTCGTAAAAATGATCCGGCTGGCTACACCGAGGTGGAAGCAGGTACCCTGACCTTCCGTAATGCTGCCGACCTGTACCTCTATCCCAATACACTGGTTGCTCTGAAAGTCACCGGAAAAGAGGTGAAAAACTGGCTGGAGCGCTCCGCAGGTCAGTTCAATCAGATCAATCCTGAAAGTACCGAGCCACAACCGCTGCTGAACTGGGATGGTTTCCAGACCTACAACTTTGACGTGATGGATGGGGTTGATTATCAGATTGATGTGACCCAGCCCGCCCGTTTTGATGCAAACGGTATTCAGGTAAACGACTCTCACCGTATCATCAACCTGACTTACCAGGGTAAGCCGGTGAAAGCGGACCAGGCATTTATTATTGCTACCAATAACTATCGCGCTTATGGCGGTGGTAACTTTGCCGGAACGGGGGATAAGTTTGTCGCGTTTGCTTCTCCTGATGAAAACCGTACGGTTCTTTCTGCGTATATTACGGCTCAGACCAAAAAGAACGGTCAGGTGATACCAGGTGCTGACAACAACTGGCGTCTGGCACCCATCAGGTCAGACAAAAAACTGAACATTACCTTTGAAACCGGTAACTCCAAAAGCGCAGAAAGTTTCATTGCAAAACGGGCAGCTTATCCCTTGCAAAAGCAGGGGCAGGATGAAACAGGTTTTGCGGTGTACCAGATTGATCTGAGCAAGTGACACTCCCCGCACTCCCGGCCCTGCCGGGCGTGTTTTCGCTCAATAACGTAATAGCAATTCCACCTTCTAAACATGAACTTCGCAGCCATTTTGAACAGCTGTATCTTTGCCAAGCTTCCTTTTGTACTCATTGTACTCAGCGCTGCGTTTCCTGACGGGCCTGGCGAAATCGGGATCATTCTGGTAGCGCTCTTTTTGGCGCGCCCTTTGGCTTGTCCTTTTGCGCTCGGCGAAATCAGGATCATTCTGGTAGCGCTTCCTTTGGTGCTCCCTGTTGCGCTCCCTTTCGCGCTCGGCGTAAGCGGGATCTTTGCGAAGCTTTCTCATGCTCTCCCTATGGCGCTCCCTTTTGCTCTGCCTTTGGCGCTCAATCATTGAAGAGTGATCATCAACAATTTCTGTTGCCTGGGTCGTTTGGTTATCACTTGTAGTTTGGTTCAGGTTTAGCGGGCTAACTACAGTATATGATCGTAAATATTGTGGTTTAGAGAGTAAGTCAGGAAGATTAGTTAATGGATAATCTGGATTCGAATGGCTCGCTGGTGTTGGCTCCCTAATTTCAGGATCACTCCCTGATAAGCATATCTGCTGAATAAGAGGAATTTTTGGTCTTGATGATGGTTCATCGGGTTTATCAGGTTTCCAGGGTACATATTCATCAAGAACTGATTGTGGTATTTCAGGAATACCAGTGCAAAAACAGTCTGCTGTCTCTAAAAGTGTTAGAGGTTTAATGTTATGTTTAATCAATGAATTAACAGGATCAGCGTTATTTTTGGCTATATCTGAATGGTTATGGTAAACAGGAAAAGAAGTATCCAGCGTCTGTACAGACATTCCTTGATATGTCGGGGATTGTTCGCTGGCATCAAATCGATATGTTTGTTCTATTAAATCTAATGAGTCGGAACAAAGTTCGTCAAAAGCAAGATCGGATAAAGGTAAGCTACTAAAGAAATCCATTGAATTACTGGATTGTTGAATTGTTGAATTACAGCTTAAGACTACTCTTTCTTATAAAAGTTCCTTCCTAACACAAAACATTCAATATTTCAGTGAAACCTGTTATCAAAGGCTGATCAGATATTCAGGAACGTGGTTCTAACTGGCATCCCGTGATTTTTCCGTCAGCCGGTAGACAATTGACCAGTCCAGCGGCTTTTTGAAAAATGGATCCTTGCTGTTTTCCAGGAAAGCCCGGCGCAGGCTGTGGTAATCATAGTGATCGTTATCAAAGACAACCATGTGGTCTGTTTTGTCCAGGCAGAACGGACATTCCCTGATCCGCGCAACCATTCTGGGCTGGAGCTGCTCAAAAGCTGGAATGGCCAGGTTGCGCAGGTATTTTTGCCAGGGTCCCCATGTTCTCAGGAAGTCTTCCAGGGCATCTTCAGTACAGTGTCGTTCGATATCCATGGCGGCCTGGTTAATATGCCACGGGTAAACCCGGCTACAGGCTCTGAACAGCATGTCCCGAGTTGCGCCCGGCAGGTTAAAGCGCTTGCGCAAACCAATCTGATAAGCCAGCTCTACTTCAATCGGACTGACGAAATTCATGGTGTTTATATGACGTCTGGCAATCTCTTTCACCGCATCCAGAATCATCATTTGCCGACCCAGGGCGCGCAATTCTTCGGGGTCGCTGTGCTGCTGCATAGCCATGGTTTCTGCTGATCTGGTCAGCTCCAGTGTTTCCAGGTCATCCAGAGCCAGAATAACCCGGTCGTCACAAGTGCTGGTGGCATGGTGTATGCGCATCAGGGCGTTTTCCTGAATCTCTTGATTACTGCTGAGCAGCGATATGACCCCTAACACCCGCTGGGCCAGAATTGGTCGTGTTATGAGGTTCTGGTAATCCGCAGTACCGGTCAGGCGTTGCAGATAATAAATCAGGCTTTGCATCTGATCAGGCCGCAAATCCAGTGTTGGGGGGGATGTGCCAGACTGTGCAAGATTCTCCCAAAATATAAAAGCCTCTTCAAACGTATCAAATGTGTGCTCTGGCACCCCCTCCGGGTCAGATACATAAAATTGCATGCCTTCTGGTTGTTCATGTTGAAGGCGGGCGATTTGCGCTGCCGACAACCCGGTATTTTCCAGATAAACCTTGCGTAGACGCAATTCCTGACCGTCCGTCCTCCAGCCCAGTTCTGTAATCCAGTGAGGCAGGGCGGTCAGGCTAACGCAGCCAGAGAGATCAAGATCGCCACCGAGCTTGATCCTGGCAGGCAGTTCACTCAGGTTGGTGCAATCTTTCAGGATGAGGTCGCCACCTATTTCCAGTCGAGTATCTGACGCTATTCTCAGTTCAGTGCAACCTTCAAGGATAAGGTTTCGGCCTACCTTGAGGGTTTGTGGCAGCCACTCCAGATTGGTACAACCCTTAAGGTATAGATTTTCCGGTATGTTCATACCATTGGGCAGTTCCCGGAGACTGGTGCAGTTAATAAGGCTAAGGGTCGCCAGTACCGAGAGATTTTCCGGCAGTTTTTGCAGATTGTAACAATCGTTAAGAAACAGGCTGCGCCTGACAATCAGGTCATCGGGCAAATATTTAAGTCCGGTGCAACCGTTGAGCAGAAGGTTCTCCCCCACAAAGAAATTTGTCGGTAAAGTTTCCAGGCTATGGCATTCGTTAAGCTCAGCACTCAGTCCTACGGTAAGGTTTTCAGGCAGAGCCCTGAGGCTGGAGCAAGCCTTAAGGAAGAGGGTCCGCCCCACGAAGAAGTTTTGCGGTAACTCAGGCAGTTGGCTGAAATCCTCAAAATCAACACTGAAGAGCACGTACAGGTGTTTCGGAACAGCCTGAATCCTGCTGCGCTGGGACCGGCTGAGAGTGGGAAACAGGTCGCCATTAATTTTATAGCAGAGGTTATCGGAAACATTACCCTTCTTCATCAACCGGATCATTTCGGCCGGGTCGGTCTCCCGGACTTTAATGACTGAGAATTTCGATAAAAGTTTAACGTTATGTGGGAACAGTGCATCAATGGACAATGAATCGCGGCGTATAAGATTTTCTGGCACTGGGCCGTTAGCGTCAGTACCCGGACATTGCGTCGTTTCATTTACACTCGTACCAATATTGTGTGCAGGGAGATTGCCCGGTGATGTTACGTTCATATCATCATTTTATGGCTGTGAGTAATGTATAAGGATCACAACTGATTGATGAAGTTCACTTTTTCTTGCCGCTGCCCAAGGACTTGAAAACTTTTGTCTACCGGCCGTTGTCCTTTTAGCAAAATATTATGCCAGGCTCTCAGATAGTGAAGTTATCACCATCGACGTAGTTGTTCGTACAAGGGCTCCCAAGAGTAGAGTCTTCAATGGAGAAGCAGACTATGGTTACTGCGCTGCCAGGAAAAAGCACTTGTATGGCTTTCAGGGGCATTTGCTGGTTGAAGCACGGGCATACCAGTAGGATTCACCCTTACTGCAAAAATGATACGGACAGGCGGTGCCAGGTGGGTATGAGAAGCCAACCGCCAGCCCCCTCATCAAGCGCAGGGAGAGGGCCGGGTGGATGTTGCCATTATGAAGATTTCCCTAGGAGCCTGTCCGAGAATAGACTACCCTACTGCGGTGGCAGCAAATTGGTCTAAAAAGTCGGAAATTTTTAGCAAATAGAACCACTATT
>NZ_JBLYNV010000122.1:0-6059 GCF_049310165.1 Endozoicomonas sp. ALE010
ACCACGCAGCGCCGACAACAGTCCTCCGTAACGGGTGGCACCGGCAGTGGCCGGGGCACGGTGGTCATTGGCAATAGCAGGCTCATCCCGGGGAGGCACCGGCTTGTCGACAGGCTTGCCAGAGAGCTGGCTGTCCAGCTGGCGACGCTTGCGTGAGTCACCCTGGCACGACGGGATCTCCCCCTCCGGGAAAAGCTCCGCAAAGGCATCGGGCTGTTGGAATATATCGACAAAATCAGCGGGGAAATGCTCCCGGTCTTCCAGTTCCTCCAGTCTGGCCAGGTAGTCGACTTTCTCAGCCTGGACGAGCTGTTTGATAGCGTCCATATCGCCACGAACCATGATTACTGGCGGCAAGATGAACTCATCATCGACGACGGTGGTATCGTTGATGATCTGCAACAGGTGACGATCAGTCTGTGGCGGGCGCAGATCATTATTGTCGTCATGGTGATCCTCAGTGATCCGGTTATCCAGATAGTTCGCCATCCCCCGGAGAACATCGCGGAACGGTGCGGACAATCCGGACGTGGTACGCAACAGATCATTGACCGTGGTCGCCATGCCCCGGGCGCTAAATCCCCGGAAAACCGGTGATTCTGCCGCCTCCTCCAGGGAGAACCCGGTGGCTTTGATCATATTGAAACGGGCTTCACCGTACTGTGAATACAGGTTCAGGAACTGGTTGACCAGATCATCAATCATGGCCTCCCGGGTGGGATTCTCGCCGCTCGCATCTGGCCCCATGGTCAGGCTATGGGAGGCATCATGGCGAATACACTGATCGGCCAGGCTCAGGTCCGAGAGGAACGTGTTCCTGAGTTCCTGGTCCATCGCCTGCAGGCCCTGGGCACAGCAGACCAGTCGTGCCAGCGACCATTGCGGGTATTCCCATTTCTTGTGGGTGATGATGTTATCACTCTCCTTGATGTTCTCTACTGCCCGGGTATTGGCACTCTGGATATTGCTGATACGCTGGCCATAGGTACGGTAGGACTTCGTGGTGCGGTCGGCATACAGTTTCAGCAGTTTTTTCCCTGCTGCAGTGATGCTCGGTCCCCGGTCTGCAGCCCGCGCCAGCAGTTCGCTCAGCGCCGAGGTGTCGGCCAGCCCCTGCTCGCTGGTCGAACAGGGAAGTTCCTCGCGATACAATTGATTTTGCAAATCCGTCGAGTTGTCGAACACGTCGCTGAACATCGCGAAATGCTCATCCCTCAGTGATTCCGTGTTCTGAATGTTCTGAAAATAGGCTTTGCGCTCGGCCAGGATGAGTTGATTGATCACCGTCAGATCCCGGGCGTCCAGCATGGGTGGCGACAGGTTAAACTCATCATCCGCTACCCGGACATTCTCCACCGCCCGCTGCAGTGCGGTATCAGGCTGCGGGGGACGTCTATCGTTGGTGCGCAGATCCTCATGTTCATGGTCCAGAGCGTTCTCAAGCGTTTGCAGCACCTCCCGGATGGGGGCCGACATCCTGGCCGATCTCGCCAGCAACCCGGTCACCGCCCTGCCAATGGCACCGGCATTGTAACCGTGGAAGCGATCATCCTCTGCTGCCTCGCCTCCGAATCCGGTGGCCCTGACCATGTCATAACGGGCAGCGCTGTAGAGCGCATACAGGTTCTGGAACTGGTTGGCCAGATTCCTGGTGATCGACACTTCGGTGGCGCGCTGGCCCGAGGTACCGCCGGGTTGGTGGTCATCCTGATCGTCATCATAGCGGAGGTACTGCCCCGCCGTACTGGTCATGTTCAGGAAGCTGTCCCGGAACTGTCTCTCCAGTGTCTCCAGCAGGTTGACGCAGCACACCTGTCGTTTTTCCGGCCAGGTTATGGAGTCTGACTCCTCGGCGGGTATGGCTGCCATCATCTCCCGGTTCTGCTGCTTTATGGCCTCGGCCTGGTGGGCATAGTCGGCATAGATTGCCGTGGCCTGGCCGACATACCCCTTCAGCAGTTTCCGCTCAGTCACGGTGAACTGTGACGTAGCCGGTGGGCGGGAAAGCAGCGGCGCCAGGGCCGACGTGTCGTCCAGTCCCGATTCGCTGTAATGGCAGGGAACGGTGTCGTCATTGTGGAACACGGCATCATAATCTGTGGGGTTCTGGAAGATCTTCCGGTAATCCACCGGGAAGCGATTCCAGTCTCTGTATACCCCCATGTTGGCAAGGAAACGGGCCTGCTCACCCCGGATGATCCGGTTGGTGGCATCAAAGTCTCCACGTTCCAGCCAGCCCGACGGCAAGGTGAACTCATGATCGGCGACGGTGGCATTGTGTATCACCGACGACAGTTGTTCATCCGGCCCGGGGGCGCGCAGAACGTTGCCATCGTTGAGGCGCTTCTCCGTGATCTGCCTGCCCAGGTAATCCGCCACCCCCTCCAGAACCTCCCGGAACGGTGCGGACACCCCGGAGGCATCACGCAACAGGGCATTGACCGTGTTATCCATGCCCTGGGCATTGAATCCCCGGAAAAGCCCGGCCTCGCCGGTCTCTGCCATGGCAAACCCGGTGGCCAGGATCATCTGGGAGCGCGCTTGTGCCAGCCGTGAGTACATAGTCAGGAAGCGGTTGGCCAGGTTATCAACGATGATCTCCCTGGCCGGGTTTTCCCCGGGAGCTTGCGGGTTCATGGTCAGGCCACGGCTGGCATCATAGCTGATGCATTGCTGGGCAAGGCTGCTGATGGACAGGAAGTTATCCCGGAGCAGTTTGTCCATGGCCCGCAGGCCGTGGGCGCAACACACCAGCCGTTCAAGGGGCCATTTCAGATAGGTCCGGTCGTTGATGGTTATCTCTTCACCAATGTCCCAGATGGCCTGCAGATCCCGGACATTGTTATTTTGGAAGTCGTTGATCTGCCACATATAGCGGTCATGGATCGCCTGGCCCTGGTCCGCATAAAGTTTCAGCAGTTTTTTGCCCTGCGGGCCTACCTGCGGCGGGCGGCTGTCGGTGACGGAGGCGGTGGGGGTCGCAACCGGTTGAGTGGTTTTATCCGGTACGATCGTTGGCGACGATGACTCAGCGTCAGTACGATCGTTAATGGCCGACGGGGTCGCCTCAGACGGGGTCGCCTCAAGGTGAGCTGTTGGTGTTTGGGAAGTGGATGTGGGTAGTGGTGAAGTGGATGGCTGTGAAGTGGATGGCTGCGCAGTGGTTGGCTGTGAAGTCGTTGGCTGTGAACTGGATACCGCCCGGGCGGTGTCGGTTTCAGCATCATCTGCGGCAGAGGGCGATGGGCGTGTGGCACCAGAGGTGTTTTGTGCGGCAGACAACGCTGTTTTTAGCGATGTTGACGGTTCTTTCGTAATCTCTGATAAGTCTTCTGATGCCCCGGTGGCATCAATCGACGAACTCAGCTCTGGTGAGAACGGAGCCGTAGTGTTGGATGACAAGGCCTGAGTGCTTGCCATCCCGGATGGGGTCATTGACACATCGGTGGTATTCACCGACGAACTCAATTCCGGTGAGAACGGAGCCGTAGTGTTGGATGACAGTGCCTGAGTGCTTGCCATCCCGGATGGGGTCATTGACACATCGGTGGTATTCATCGTTGAACTCAGCTCTGGAGAGAACGCAGCCGTGGTGTTGGATGACAAGGCCTGTGTGCTTGCCATCCCGGATGGCGTCATTGACACATCGGTGGTATTCATCGACGAACTCAATTCCGGTGAGAACGAAGCCGTAGTGTTGGATGACAAGGCCTGTGTGCTTGCCATCCCGGATGGCGTCATTGACACATCGGTGGTATTCATCGACGAACTCAATTCCGGTGAGAACGAAGCCGTAGTGTTGGATGACAAGGCCTGTGTGCTTGCCATCCCGGATGGGGTCATTGACACATCGGTGGTATTCATCGACGAACTCAGCTCTGGTGAGAACGGAGCCGTGGTGTTGGATGACAATGTTTGAGTGCTTGCCATCCCTGACGGAGTCATTGACACATCTGTGGTATTCATCGACGAACTCAGCTCTGGTGAGAACGGAGCCGTGGTCGTGGTGTTGGATGACAATGTTTGAGTGCCTGCCATCCCGGATGGCGTCATTGACAAATCGGTGGTATTCATTGACGAACTCAGTTCCGGTGAGAACGGAGCCGTAGTGTTGGATGACAATGTCTGTGTGCTTGCCATGCCTGACGGAGTCACCGACACATCGGTAGTATTCATCGACGAACTCAACTCTGGAGAGAACGCAGCCGTGGCACTGGATGATAACCTCTGAGTGCCTGCCATGCCTGACGGAGTCACCGACACATCGGTAGTATTCATCGACGAACTCAACTCTGGAGAAAACGCAGCCGTGGTACTGGATGATAACGTCTGGGTGCCTGCCATCCCTGATGGAGTGAGTGACACATCGGTGGTATTCATCGACGAACCCAGCTCTGGAGAGAACAGCTCCGTGGTGCTGGATGATAACCTCTGGGTGCCTGCCATGCCTGATGGGTTCAGTGATGCCTCAGTAGTATTCATTGACGGACTCATTTCCGGCGAAATCCGGGCCATCGTGCTGGATGACAATGCCTGAGTGTTTACCGTTCCGGACGGGCTTAATGAACCCTCTGTAGCATTAACGAACGAACCAGACTTGGATGAGGCTAAAGTGATGATACTGGACGACACTGCCTGTCTACTTGCCGTCTCTGACGAACTCAACGACGCCGTGATAGTATTAAACGACAAACTTGACTCTGCTCCAATTGGAGCTGTGGTATTGGCAGATAGTGCCTGAGCACGGGTGCTCTCTGACTGGCGTGGTGCAGCCTCAATAGTAGTGCTGGCCAACGAACTCAATCCGGGTGCCAGCACAGGTGCAGCGGTAGGCGGCCATAAAGCCGTCGATAACAATGCTTTTGAGGCGTCCGGTGGTACATGGCTGGAACTGCCCTCAGATACCGCTAAGGACGTTAGCAGTCCGGCTTCACTGGTTGCACGATCCATGGCAGCAGATGCCATTGCAGGGGTAATGTCAGCCTGTTCTGTCACGGTTACAGCCGTGGTTGATACGCTGGTCGATGCCAGTGGCTGCGGGGTGTTGGTCTCCGGCGCGATGGTGGCCAATGCATGCACGTCAGACGACACCACTGCCTGTGCGCCGGTTGACGATGCGATCGCAACAACAGGGCTACTGTTGTCAGCAACCACTCCGGGATTGCTGCCTGGCCTGTCCGTGGCAGGTTGCAGGCCTGTGACGGGTGGCTGGCCGGTCGTTAACAATCCACTGGTGGGCGTGGTTCCTCTGTTACCACTGCCACCGGATGAGTGATGATGGCCGGAGTTGTCCTTGTCAGATGAATCATCATCACTATCACCCCCGCCTCCCTTCTTCTTCCCATCTTCTGCAAGTTCGTAGATTTCATAACCTACCCAGCCGGCAACGCCGGCTGCCACGGCTGCAGCAATGATCATAAGTAATTCCGGGGTCAGGAGTCCGACAGCCAGTGTTTCAGCAAAACCGGCCATCAGGCCGGTTGCACCGAATCCAACAACGCCTTCTGCAACTATCCTTTTTACGGCCTTTTCATACAACTCATCGGCGGCACAACCGCCCATGCCAGCCCCGGCCAGGGCTCTTTTACGTCGACACGCGGGTTCTTTTATTTTGCCACTGCTGCCTTTGCCACGAGTGCGGATATGGGCCCAGTCTTCGCCGCCGGGTTCATGATGTGGCGGGGCGGGTGCCTTGGCCATCAAATCCTCAACAGAAGTTTTGAGCCCATCACCCAGGGATTTCAAAACCTCGGTCTCTGGCACAAACTCCTCTGCTGCACTTTCCCCAATGCGGACCCCGACATCTTCCGCCGCCGCATCGCCCCCGTTCGAGGCCAGTCTTTTTATAAATGCGCCGCTAGCCACCGAACCTAATGTTCCGCCGACGCTACCAATCGCGATTCCGGCCTTGGTTCCCACACTTAAACCTTGATCGGTGCCACCGGAAGGCTGGCCACCCGACGATTGGGGAACCGCACCAGCGGCTGGGTGAGCCAACAGCGCCGCTCCGGGAACCTCCGGGGCAATAGCATTGATGGCATCCTGCAACACCATCATCT
>NZ_JBLYNV010000123.1:0-5984 GCF_049310165.1 Endozoicomonas sp. ALE010
CCCCACGTGAACGCACAGAAAGCCAACTTTAAACCACAGGGTATTGCCAACCTGCTGTGGGCCATGGCGAAACTGGTGGACGACGGGCAGGGGCAGACACCAGAGATCAAAGAGACCGTGGCCGCGCTGTCGCCCCACGTGAACGTACAGAAAGCTAACTTTAATCCACAGCAAATCGCTAATTTGCTCTGGGCCATGGCAAAACTGGGTGAGCTCGTTGAGCTGAACGTGGTTAAATCGACGTTCGAATC
This sequence comes from Endozoicomonas sp. ALE010, assembly GCF_049310165.1. Taxonomy (NCBI): domain Bacteria; kingdom Pseudomonadati; phylum Pseudomonadota; class Gammaproteobacteria; order Oceanospirillales; family Endozoicomonadaceae; genus Endozoicomonas; species Endozoicomonas sp. ALE010. The sequence goes on from NZ_JBLYNV010000123.1 coordinate 252, forward strand.
TCTTGTCTACCGAATCAGTGAAAAACCTCAGCTCTCTCAGCAAGCGATATTGATGTCTCTCTGGGGAGTCATGGTATGCTGTGCCAGGTTGTCTCTAGACTCTAATACCAATAAAAATAACTGGCTTGAAAAGCACATGGATGACCTGTTTACTCGCCTGGAAAATACATCCCCAGATAATGAAGAAGATCAACGCATCATTTCCCTGTCCGCCAGTTGGCTTGAGAGAACGTGTCCGATCGTCCCCCATTACCAGACTAACCTGTCAAAACCTCAAGCCGACTTTCGCACTCAACTCCAATCATGCATTCCCTCTTTGCAGATTGAAGAAGAAAAGAGTCTGAACTCATTACCTCCGGTTGACCTGCTACTGCCAGACCACAACATGGTGATTGAAATTCAGGGACGGTCTCATTACGTGAATGGTGATTTCAACACCAGGAATGGTTCGACTCTGCTGAAAATCGCACTGCTGCAAAAAGCAGGATTTGAGGTCATTGAAATCCCGGTTAACCAGCTCAGGAGCCGGGATTCAATAAAACTATATATTGATCAAATAAAGACCAGGGTGGACATCCCGCCACAGGGTCATGGCTCCGTATCACTTAAAAGCGGGTCTGCAGATGAGAAATACGGCACTGCTTATATATAATCATTTCAGCAAAATGAACTTCTGAACCGCACAGCAGTCTGCTTTTTATATTTTCATGAAGTAATGAAATATAATTATGGACGGAAGCTCTGCCGGTATCAGTGGTCAATACGCAAGATCCGATAATAATCATAACCGAGCGGGTGGCCGTGCTGCTGCTTCGAGGCGTGGACGATACCGACAGGCCACGGTCAGGCAGTGGGATGATACCCCACGAACAAACCCGGGGCGTACTACATTTTACCGTTCTTCTGACGCACGCCCTTCTCAACATCTACAGCGCCGTTCAGTTAACCCTGCTCAAGATTTTAAGGCGCTCATCAAACCAGAAATAATGGCTGATCTGGTGAGTAAATCTTATCGTTTCGGTGATCGCTATGATGGGAGACATCACGGTCTGTATGCTGATTCAATTAAAAGATACACATCAGCTGCTAAAAGACCGTTAAATCAAGCTGAACAAAGCCAGCTGATACGTTTGCTGCAAAATTTTACCATAACACGGCGTTGGGACTGGCGAAGCCTTACAACAACACTCCATTCATTGACTTCAGCGGGGTTTTTTACCCCTCATAACCCCATGGATGAGCGTGTCAAGCTAACTCAAGCTTACTTATTGTCAACACAACTTGATGCCATCATATTCAAGTGCAACCAAAAACCTCAAGCCAGGGACATTGATGCCTGGGGAATCTCCAACCAGCTGTGGGCAATGGCAAAACTGGTAGACAACGGGCAGAAGTGGACGCCAGGGTTCAAAGCGACAGTGGCCGCGCTGTTGCCCCACGTGAACGCACAGAAAGTCCAATTTATTCCTCAGCAGATCGCCAACATGCTGTGGGCCATGGCGAAACTGGTAGTCAACGGGCAGAAGCTGACACCAGAGCTCAACGAGACCTTGGCCATACTTTTGTCCCACTTGAACGCACAGAAAGCTAACTTTAAGCCACAGGAAAATGCCAACCTGCTGTCGGCCATGGCAAAACTGGTGGACAACGGGCTGGAGCATACACCAGGGCTCAAAGAGGCCTTAGTCGTGCTGTTGCCAAACGTGAATGCACAGAAAGACCAATTTGATGCCCAGCATATCGCCAACATGCTATGGGCCATGGCGAAACTGGTGGACAACAGGCTGGAGCAGATACCAGGCCTCAAAGAGGCTGTGGCCGTGCTGTTGACCCTTGTGAACACACAAAAAGCTAACTTTAAGCCACAGGAAACTGCCAACCTGCTGTGGGCCATGGCGAAACTGGTGGACAACGGGCTGGAGCAGACACCAGGGCTCAAAGAGGCCTTAGCCGTGTTGTTACCCCACATGAACGCACAGAAAGTCCAATTTAATGCCCAGGATATCGCCAACCTGCTGTGGGCCATGGCGAAACTGGTGGACAACGGGCTGGAGCAGATACCAGGGCTCAAAGAGGCCTCAGGCGCATTGTTGCCCCACGTGAATACACAGAACGCTAACTTTATACCACAAGGTATCGTCAACCTGCTGTGGGCCATGGCGAAACTGGTGGACAACGGGCAGGAGCAGACACCAGGGCTCAAAGCGGCCATAGCCATGCTACTGCCCCACGTGAAAGCACTGCAAGCTAACTTTAACCCCCAGGAAATCGCCAACCTGCTGTGGGCCATGGCAAAACTGGTGGACAACGGGCAGGCGCAGACACCAGAGCTCAAAGCGGCCGTAGCCACGCTGCTGTCCCATGTGAAGGCACTGAAAGCTAACTTTAAACCCCAGGAAATCGCCAACCTGCTGTGGGCCATGGCGAAACTGGTAGACAACGGGCAGGCGCAGACACCAGAACTCAAAGAGGCTGTGGCCGCATTGCTGCCCCACGTGAACGCACAAAAAGACCAATTTATTCCTCAGGGTATCGCCAACCTGCTGTGGGCCATGGCAAAACTGGTGGACAACGGGCAGGAGCAGACACCAGGTCTCAAAGAGGTCGTGGCCGCGCTGTTGCCCCACGAGAACGCAAAGAAAGTCCAACTCAATGCCCGGGATATCGCCAGCCTGCTGTGGGCCATGGCGAAACTGGGTGAGCTCGTTGAGCTGAACGTGGTTAAATCCACGTCTGAACTTCTTCTCTACCAAATCAGTCAATGCCCTCAGTTATCTCAGCAAGATATATCGATGTCTCTCTGGGGAGTATTGGTATGCTGTGCCAGGCTCTGTCCAGATGCCAATGCCAATACCAATAAAAACAGCTTGCTTGAAAAGCACATGGACGCCCTGTTTACTCGCTTCGAAAATGCATCCCCAAACGATGTAGAGGAACAATCCCTCATTGCCATGGCCGCAAGCTGGCTTGACAGGGCGTGTCCCATCGTCCCCCATTACCAGACCAGCATTTCAAAACATCAAACCGACTTCCACGATCAACTTCAATCATCTATTCCCTCTTTAAAAATTGAAGCAGAAAGGAGTCTGAACTCATTACCTCCGGTTGATCTGCTACTGCCTGACCACAATATTATTATTGAAATTCAGGGACCCTTTCATTACGTGTGTGGTGATTTCAAAACCAGGAATGGTTCGACTCTGCTGAAAATCGCACTGCTGCAAAAAGCAGGATTTGAGGTCATTGAAATCCCCACTAACACCTTTTTGAACCCGGATTCAATAAAACGATGTATTGATGAAATAAAGACCAGGCTGGACATCCCGCCACAGGCCCATGGTTCTGTATCCTATAAAATCGGGTGGGTATATGAGGCAAACGTTACCATCGATAACGGGTGTCAATCCTCACATCACTGTTACTTAACCGGCGAAGAGCATTCAGAGAAGCAAACAGGCAAACCCAAAAAAAGAACAAGGAAGAGGAAAAAAAAGCCAAGGTCCTTCAATCAAATATTTTGAACTTTTTTCTGGAAAGAAAGTCGGATATTAGAGGAAATGTTTTAGTTTGATCTATCGCCGTAATAACTAACTAAGTATGTAGCCCTCATTTTCAGGAATTAACAATCATGCAACCACCCCCGATTGCGCCGTCCGAACACTTGTTAGACTATTTAGATTTTGATTTGCTGGCAGGTTCGGCCTGTTGTGGAGTTTTTGGTCAAATTTTCGGTAGCATCGTTAGCCCTATAACATCTGAACCTGTTGGTTTTATGACATTTTGCGGTGCCAATCTCCTGGCTGGCACCCTGAATCGTCGCAGCATTGCCTGGCATCAATACACTAATGTACTACTGCTCAAAAACAAACAGCAGTTAAACAATGCACTAGTGGAAAGGTTTGAACAATTATCGAACAGGCTGAGACAGAATACTTTGAAACTTACCGAAAACCAGAAAAAAATTGAGAATCTTGAAAAGAATATTAAGGAATTGAACAAAAAGCCAATGGACAAGCTGGATCAATTATACAGGGAACAAAAAGAGATTAATGAGAGCTGCAAAACAAATCGCGAGGAAATTGCTGCCCTCCGGGAACTATTAAACAAAGCAACGTTGGTAACTGATCAGCCTGCACCATTGAACCAACTACCCACAGACACTGCACAACAAAAAAACAAGTAGTTGCCCTGGATAGCTCCAATAAAGTTACTCATACAGCAGTTGGCAATCCTTGCTGGGTGATAATACCAGCAAGACAATCAGGTGTTTGATGTAGTTTTCATCCTGTCCTCTGGGACAATAGAACAGCTAATAAACGCACCGGGCCGAGGCATTCTTGATTGATGTCAATACAAAGCGAGGGTTGTCACCCATCTGGTTCACTTCAGCCTTATATATGACACGTGTATCCAGCCCTTTCCAGCTCTTTGCCTGATACTGAGCCTCGCCATACAGACGCACCCGGTAAGGTATCGGTAATTTATTTAATCGGGCGTAAGCTGTACGTGTTTGCAAACAGTGGCGAGCTTCTGCCATGCTTTCGTCCCGAAGGTGTTTTACCCGGCCGAAGAATGGCTGTGATCAACTTCCCGCTCAAACCTTCAAAAATCATCAGTGGCAAGTAGCAGGTATTGCCGTATTTGGTATTAAACAGACTGTACTGTTGAGCACCGTGGGTCAGGCTGGCCGTGTGATCCAGATCAATGACTGCCAGCTTGGGCGGTTTTTTATAGCTGCTGAGAAAATGCTCTGCAAAGGCGTAGGCCAGGTCGTATATATCCCTGCGGGACAAGCCCTTCCCGAGTAGTGTAAATGTGGGGGCTGATGCCAGATGGGTCTCGGCATTCAGAGGACTGCGACCGACAGCCAGCTTGAACATGGGGTCCTTACGCAAATGGTTGCTGTCATTTGGCATCCTGATAACCGCAGGCCATTTGCAGCACTCTTTGCGTCAGAAGATCCTGCATGGAATGGTCAATATATGATTGGTGTCGTTTGTCCTGGATTGCCTTGACGAGCCGGGGAATTATGAAATCTAGAACCGTGTTCATATTCCGGTGATAAACATTTCAGCAAAATGAACTTCTGAACCGCACAGCAGTCTGCTTTTTATATTTCCATGAATTAATGAAATATAATTATGGACGGAAGCTCTGCCGGTATCAGTGGTCAATACGTAAGATCCGATAATAATCATAACCGAGCGAGTGGCCGTGCTGCTGCTTCGAGGTGTGGACGATACAGACAGGCCACGGTCAGGCAGTGGGATAATAACCCACGCACTAACCCGGGTCGCAATGAATTTTACCATTCTTCTGACACACGCTCTTCTCAATATCTACAGCGCCGTACAGTAAACCCTGCTCAAGATTTTAAGGCGCTCATCAAACAGGAAGTAATGGATGACCTGGTAAGTAAATTGCATCATTTCGGTCATCGCTATGATGGGAGAAATCACGGCCAGTATGCCAATTCAATTAAACAATACACATCCGCTGCAAAAAGACCGTTAAATCGAGCGGAACAAAGCCAGCTGATACGTTTGCTGCAAAATTTTACCATATCACGGCGCTGGGACTGGCGAAGCCTTACGACAACACTCCACTCATTGACTTCAGCGGGTGTTTTTACCCCTCATAAACCCATGGATCAGCGTGTTAAGCGTACTCAGGCTGCCTTACTGTCAACACTACTTGATGCAATCATATTCAAGTGCAACCAAAAACCTCACG
>NZ_JBLYNV010000124.1:0-5867 GCF_049310165.1 Endozoicomonas sp. ALE010
CGTGAGGTTTTTGGTTGCACTTGAATATGATTGCATCAAGTAGTGTTGACAGTAAGGCAGCCTGAGTACGCTTAACACGCTGATCCATGGGGTTATGAGGGGTAAAAACACCCGCTGAAGTCAATGAATGAAGCGTGGTCGTCAGGCTTCGCCAGTTCCAACGCCGTGTTACGGTAAAATTTTGCAGCAAACGTATCAGCTGGCCTTGTTCAGCTCGATTTAACGGTCTTTTAGCAGCTGATGCGTATTTTTTAATTGAATTGGCATACAGGCCATGATTTCTCCCATCATAGCGATGACCGAAACGATCCGATTTATTCACCAGATCATCCATCATTTCCTGTTTGATGAGCGCCTTAAAATCTTGAGCAGGGTTTACTGAACGGCGCTGTAGATGTTGAGAAGGGCATGCGTCAGAAGAACGGTAAAATGTATTACGCCCCGGGTTAGTGCGTTGGGTATCATCCAACTGCCTGACCTTGGCATGTCTGTATCGTCCACGCCTTGAAGAAGGAGCATGGCCACCCGGTCGGTTATAATCATTATCTGATCTTGCGTATTGACCACTGATACCGGCAGAGCTTCTGTCCATAATTATATTTCATTAATTCATGAAAGTATAAAAAGCAGACTGCTGCTCTGTTCAGAAGTTCATTTTACTGAAATGCCTATAAAACCAAGCCGTTGGGGATACACATCTACTTCTGATGCCACCAATCCGTTATTTTCAAATCATTTTAGCCAACTACTTATTGCCTTTTTTTTCTCTTCCTTTTTCTTTTTTTTGGTTTGCCTGTTTGCTTTTCTAAATGTTCTTCGGCGGCCAGGTAACAGTGATCTGAGGATTGATCCCCTTTATCGGCGGTAGCGTTTGCCTCATCTGCCCACCCGATTTTATGTGATACAGATCCATGGCCCTGCGGCGGGATGTCCACTCTGGTCTTTATTTGATCAATACATCGTTTTATTGAATCCTGGCTCCTGAGCTGGTTAATCGGGATTTCAATGACCTCAAATCCTGCTTTTTGTAACAGTGCGATTTTCAGCAGAGTCGAACCAGTCCTGGTGTTGAAATCACCACACAGGTAATGAGAGGGGCCCTGAACTTCAATAATAATATTGTGATCTGGCAGTAGCAGATCAACCGGAGGTAATGAGTTCAGACTCCTTTCTGCGGCAATCTTTAAAGAGGGAATGCATGATTGAAGTTGATCGCGGAAGGCGGTTTGAGGTTTTGACATGTTAGTCTGGTAATGGGGGACGATCGGACACGCTCTGCCAAGCCAGCTTGCGGCCATGGCAATGATGGATTGATCCTCTTCATTATTTGGGAATGCATTTTCCAGGCGAGTAAACAGGTCATCCATGTGCTTTTCAAGCAAGCTGTTTTTATTGGCATTGGAGTCTGGAGACAGCCTGGCACAGCATACCAATGCTCCCCAGAGAGACATCGATATTTCTTGCTGAGATAACTGAGGACATTTACTGATTTGGTAGACAAGAAGTTCAGACGTGGATTTAACCACATTCAGCTCAACGAGCTCACCCAGTTTCGCCATGGCCCACAGCAGGTGGGAGATATGCTGAGGAATAAACTGGTTTTTCTTTGCGTTCACTTGGGATAAAAGTACGGTCAAAGCCTCGTTGAGCTCTGGCGTCAGCTCCTGCCCGTTGATCACCAGTTTCGCCATGGCCCACAGCTGGATGGCGACATCCTTGGCATTAAATTGGTCATTCTGTGCGTTCACGTGGGGCAACAGCGCGGCCACGGCTTGTTTGAGTTCTGGTGTCTGCGCCTGCCCGTTGTCCACCAGTTTCGCCATGGCCCACAGCAAGTTGGTGATTTCCTGGGGTTTAAAGTTAGCTTTCAGTGCTTTCACGTGGGGCAGCAGTGTGGCTACGGCCGCTTTGAGCCCTGGTGTCTGCTCCTGCCTGTTGTCCATCAGTTTCGCCATGGCCCACAGTAGGTTGGCGATACCTTGCGGTTTAAAGTTAGCTTTCTGTGCATTCACGTGGGGCAACAATGCACCTAAGGCCTCTTTGAGCCCTGGTATCTGCTCCAGCCCGTTGTCCACCAGTTTCGCCATGGCCCACAGCAGGTTGACGATATTCTGGGCATTAAATTGGACTTTCTGTGCGTTCACGTGGGGCAACAGCACGGCTAAGGCCGCTTTGAGCCCTGGTGCCTGCTCCAGCCCGTTGTCCACCAGTTTTGCCATGGCCCACAGCAGGTTGGCAGTTTCCTGTGGCTTAAAGTTAGCTTTCTGTGCGTTCACAGGGGGCAACAGCACGGCCACGGAATCTTTGAGCCCTGGTATCTCAAGCCTGTTGTCCACCAGTTTTGCCATGGCCCATAGCAGGTTGGCGATATTCTGGGCATTAAATTGGACTTTCTGTGCGTTCACGTGGGGCAACAGCACGGCTAAGGCCGCTTTGAGCCCTGGTGCCTGCTCCAACCCGTTGTCCACCAGTTTTGCCATGGCCCACAGCAGGTTGGCAGTTTCCTGTGGCTTAAAGTTAGCTTTCTGTGCGTTCACGTGGGGCCACAATACGGCCACGGCCTCTTTGAGCCCTGGTGTCAGCTCCTGCCCGTTGTCCACCAGTTTTGCCATGGCCCACAGCAGGCTGGTGATTTCCTGTGGTTTAAAGTAAGCTTTCTGTGCGTTCACCTGGGGCAACAACGTGGCCACGGCCTTTTTGAGCTCTGGTGCCTGCTCCAGCCCGTTGTCCACCAGCTTCGCCATGGCCCACAACAGGTTGGCTATTTCCTGTGGTTTAAAGTTAGCTTTCTGTGCGTATACGTGGGACAAAAGTGTGGAAACGTTCTCTTTAAGCTCTGGTGTCCACTCCTGCCCGTTGGCCATCAGTTTCGCCATGGCCCACAGCAAATTGGTAATATGCTGGGCATTAAATTGGGCTTTCTGTGCGTTCACGTGGGGCAACAGCGCGGCCACAGCCCCTTTGAGTTCTGGTGTTTGCTCCTGCCCTTTGTCCACCAGTTTTGCCGTGGCCCACAGCAGGTTGACGACACCCTGGGCATCAACATCCCTGGCCTGAGGTTTTTGGTTGCACTTGAATATGATTGCATCAAGTAGTGTTGACAATAAGGCAGCCTGAGTACGCTTAACACGCCCATCCATAGGTTTATGAGGGGTAAAAACACCCGCTGAAGTCAATGAATGAAGTGTGGTCGTCAGGCTTCGCCAATTCCAGCTCCGCGTGACTGTGAAATTTGGCAGCAAATGCATCAGCTGGCTTTGTTCCGCTCGATTTAACGGTCTTTTAGCAGCTGATGTGTATTTTTTAATTGAATTGGCATACAGGCCGTGATTTCTCCCATCATAGCGATGACCGAAATGATCCGATTGACTCACCAGGTCATCCATTATTTCTGGTTTGATGAGTGCCTTAAAATCTTGAGCAGGGTGTACTGAACGGCGCTGTAGATGTTGAGAAGGGCATGCGTCAGAAGAACGGTAAAATGTATTACGCCCCGGGTTAGTGCGTGGGGTATCATCCCACTGCCTGACCGTGGCATGTCTGTATCGTCCACGCCTTGAAGAAGCGGCATGGCCACCCGGTCGGTTATAATCATTATCTGATCTTGCGAATTGACCACTGATATCGGCAGAGCTTCTGTCCATAATTATATTTCATTAATTCATGGAAATATAAAAAGCAGACTGCTGTGCAGTTCAGAAGTTCATTTTGCTGAAATGTTCATATATAAGCAGTGCCGTATTTCTCATCTGCCGACCCGCTTTTAAGTGATACAGAGCCATGACCCTGTGGCGGGATGTCTATCCGGGTCTTTATTTCATCAATACATAGTTTCATTGAATTCTGGCTCCTGAGCTGGTTAACCGGGATTTCAATGACTTCAAATCCTGATTTTTGCAGCAGTGCGATTTTCAGCAGAGTCGAACCATTCCTGGTGTTGAAATCACCACTCACGTAATGAGACGGTCCCTGAACTTCAATCACCATGTTGTGGTCTGGCAGTAGCATGTCAACCGGAGGTAATGAGTTCAGACTTTTTTCTTCTTCAATCTGCAAAGAGGGAATGCATGATTGGAGTCGATTGCGGAAGTCGGCTTGAGGTTTTGACAGGTTAGTCTGGTAATGGGGGACGATCGGACACGCTCTGCCAAGCCAACTGGCGGCTATGGCAATAACGGATTGATCCTCTACATTATACGGAGATGTATTTTCCAGACGAGTAAACAGTTCATCCATGTGCTTTTCAAGCAAATTATTTTTATTGGCATTGGATTCCAGAGACAACCTGGCACAGCATACCATCACTCCCCAGAGAGACATCGATATATCTTGCTGAGATAACTGAGGGTATTGACTGATTTGGTAGACAAGATGTTCAGTCGTGGATTTAACCACATTCAGCTCAACGAGTTCACCCAGTTTCGCCATGGCCCACAGCAGGTTGGAGATATACTGAGGAATAAACTGGTCTTTGCTTGTGTTCACTTGGGACAAAAGTGCGGTCAAGGCATCGTTGAGCCCTGGTGTTTGCTCCTGCCCGTTGTTCACCAGTTTCGCCATGGCCCACAGCCGGTGGGTGATATCCCGGGCATTAAATTGGTCTTTCTGTGCGTTCATGTGGAGCAACAGCGCGGCTACGGCTTCTTTGAGTTCTGGTGTCTGCGCCTGCCCGTTGTCCACCAGTTTCGCCATGGCCCACAGCAGGTTGGTGATTTCCTGGGGGTTAAAGTTGGCTTTCAGTGCTTTCAAGTGGGGCAACAGCGTGGCCACGGCCGCTTTGAGCTCTGGTGTCAGCGCCTGCCCGTTGTCCACCAGTTTCGCCATGGCCCACAGCAGGTTGGCGATATGCTGAGGAATAAATTGGTTTTTCAGTGCTTTCAAGTGGGGCAACAGCGCGGCTACGGTTGCTTTGAGCCCTGGTGTCAGCGCCTGCCCGTTGTCCACCAGTTTCGCCATGGCCCACAGCAGGTTGGCGATATGCTGAGGAATAAATTGGTCTTTCTGTGCATTCACGTAGGGCAACAACGCGGCCACGGCCTCTTTTAGCCCAAGTGTCAGTTCCTGCCCGTTGTCCACCAGTTTCGCCATGGCCCACAGCAGGTTGGCGATACCTTGTGGTTTAAAGTTAGCTTTCTGTGCATTCACGTGGGGCAACAATGCGCCTAAGGCCTCGTTGAGCCCTGATGTCTGCTTCTGGCCGTTGTCCACCAGTTTCGCCATGGCCCACAGCAGGTTCGCGATTCCCTGTGGTTTAAAGTTAGCTTTCTGTGTGTTTACGCGGGGCAACAGCACGACTAAGGCCGCGTTGAGCTCTGGTGTCTGCTCCAGCCCGTTGTCCATCAGTTTTGCCATGGCCCACAGCAGGTTAGCGATTTCCTTTGGCTTAAAGTTAGTTTTCTGTGCGTTCACATGGGGCAACAGCACGGCCACGGCCTCGTTGAGCCCTGGTGTCAGCTCCAGCCCGTTGTCCACCAGTTTTGCCATGGCCCACAGCAGGCCGGTTATGCCCTGAGTATTAAATTGGTCTTTCTGTGCGTTCACGTGGGGCAATAACCTGGCCACTACCTCTTTGAGACCTGGTGTCCTCTTCTGCCCGTTGTCCATCAGTTTCGCCACGGCCCACAGCAGGTTGACGATTTCCTGTGGGTTAAAGTTAGCTTTCTGAGTGTTCACGTTGGGCAATAACGCGGCAATAGCCCCTTTGAGCTCTGGTGTCTGCTCATGGCCGTTGTCCACCAGTTTCGCCATGGCCCACAGCAGGTTGGCGATACCCTGAGGAATAAATTGGTCTTTTTGTGCGTTCACGTGGGGCAACAGCGCGGCCACGGCCTCTTTGAGTTCTGGTGTTTGCTCCTGCCCGTTGTCCA
>NZ_JBLYNV010000125.1:0-5804 GCF_049310165.1 Endozoicomonas sp. ALE010
TGACTGGTGAAGAACATTTAGCAGAGCAAACCAACCCGGCAAAGAGGAAGAAAACAAACAGTCAGTAATCGCCTTCCTCCCATCATGACTCTAGTAAACTTTGCCGCACAATGAACTTCTGGGCAGAACAGCAGTCTTCATTTTATATTTTCATGAATTAATGAAATATAATTATGGATAGAAGTTCTGCTGGCATCAGTGGTCAATACGCAAGATCAGGTAATAATGACAACCAACCGAATGACCATGCCGCTTCCAGGCGTGGGCGATATAGACAAGTCACGGTCAGACAGCGGGATGATACCCCACACACAACCCCGGGGCGTAATAAATTTTGCCATTCTTCTGCCGCAGGCCCTTCTCAATATCTACTGCGCCGTTCAGTAAAACCTGCTCAAAATTTTAATGATCTCACCAAACAGGAAATAATGGCTGGCCTGGTCAGTAAATCGGATCGTTTCGGTCATCGCTATGATGGGAGAAATCACGGGCAATATGCCAGTTCAATTAAAAAATACTCATCAGCTGCTAAAAGGCCGTTAAATCGAACGGAACAAAGCCAGTTAATGCGTTTGCTGCAAAATTTTACTGCAACACGGAGCTGGAATTGGCGAAGCCTGACGACAACACTTCATTCATTGACGTCAGCGGGTGTTTTTACCCCTCTTAAACCCATGGATGAAGTTGTTAAGCGTACTCAAGCTGCCTTATTGTCAACACTACTTGATCCAATAATATTCAAGTGCCAGCAAAAACCTCCCGCCATGGATATAGATACCCAGGGTGTCGCCAACCTGCTGTGGGCCATGGCAAAAATGTTGGACAACGGGCTGGAACGGACAACAGAGTTCAACGAGGCCGTTGTCGCTTTGTTACACCACGTGAACGCACAGAAAGACCAATTTAATGCCCAGCACATTACTAACCTGCTGTGGGCTATGGCCAAACTGGTGGAAAAAGGGCAGGAATGGACACCAGTGCTTAAAGACGCCATCGCCGCACTGTTACCCCTCGTAAACGCACAGAAAGCTAAAAAACCGCAGGAAATTGCCAACCAGCTGTGGGCCATCGCGAAACTGGTAGACAACGGACAAAAACTGACACCGGGGCTCAAAGAGACCCTGGCCGCTCTTTTGCCCTGAGTGAACATACAGAAAGACCAATTTATTACCCAGGGCATCGCCAACCTGCTGTGGGCCATCGCGAAACTGGTGGACAACGGGCAGAAGTGGACACCAGGGCTCAACGAGTCCGTGGCACTGCTTTTGCCCCGTGTGAGCGCAAAGAAAACTAACTTTAAACCACAGGAAATTGCTAACCTGCTGTGGGCTGTGGCGAAACTGGGAGAATTCGTTGCGCTGGAGGATGTTACCTCTACGTTCGAATCGCTTGTTTACCGAATCAGTGAAAATCCTCAACTCTCTCAGAAAGACATATTGATGTCCCTCTGGGCAATAATGGTATGCTGTGCCCGGTTGTCAATGGTCTCCCATGCCAATAAAAATAACCGGCTTGAAAAGTACATGGATGACCTGTTTGCTCGTCTGGAAAATACGGACAATGTAGAGGATCAACGCATCATTGCCATGGCCGCAAGTTGGCTAGGTAAAGCCTGTCCGGTCGTCCCCCATTACCATAACATCATTTCAAAACCTCAATCCGACTTCCGCAATCAACTCCAATCATGCATTCCCTCTTTGAAAATTGAAGAAGAAAAGAGTCTGAACTCATTGCCACCGGCGGACCTGATACTGCCAGATCACAACATGGTGATTGAAGTTCAGGGATCGTCTCATTACGTGGCTGGTGATTTCAAAACCAGGAATGGTTCTACTCTATTGAAAATCGCACTGCTGCGAAAAGCAGGATTTAAGGTCGTTGAAATTCCGGTTAACCGGCTTTTGAACCAGAATTCAGTTAAACGATGTATTGATCAAATAAAGACCAGGGCAGATATCCCGCCACAGGGGCATGGCTTTGTATCACTTTCTTAAAGCACGGCGCAGATCAGCCATATTTTATGTTTATAGATATTTCAGCAAAATGAACTTTTGAACAAAACAGCAGTCTGCTTCTCATATTTTTCACGAATTAATGAAATATAATTATGGATAGAAGCTCTGCGGGTATCAGTGGTCAATACACAAGACCAGGTAATGATGACAACCAACCGAAGGACCATGCCGCTTCTTCAAGCCGTGGGCGATCTAGACATGCCCCAGTCAGGCAATGGGGTCATCCCCCCCGCACAGCCCCGGGGCGTAATGAATTGTACTATTCTTCAGCCGCATGCTCTTTTCAACATCTACAACGCCGTTCAGTAAACCACCCTCAGGATTTTAATAACCTCATCAAACAGGAAATAATGGATGGTCTGGTGAATCAATCTGATCGGATCGGTCATCGCTATGATGGGAAGCATCACGGTCAATATGCCAGCTCAATTAAAAAATACACGTCAGGTGCTAAAAGACCGTTAAATCGAACTGAACAAAGCCAGCTGATCAGTTTCCTGCAAAATTTTACCGCAACGCCAAGCTGGAATTGGCGAAGCCTGACGACAACATTTCACTCATTTACTTCAGCCGGTGTTTTTACCCCTCATGACCCCATGGATGAGCGTGTCAAGCGTACTCAGGCTGCCTTATTGTCAACGCTACTTGACGCAATAATATTCAAGTGCAACCAAAAACCTCACGCCAGGGATATTGATGCCCAGGGTGTCGCCAACCTGCTGTGGGCCATGGCGAAACTGGTGGACAATAGGCAGGAGCGGACACCAGAGCTCAACAAGGCCGTGGCCGCGCTGATGCCACACGTGAACGCACTGAAAGACCAATTTATCCCTCAGCATACCGCCAACCTGCTCTGGGCCATGACCAAACTGGTGGACAACGGGCAGGAGCGAACACCAGAGTTCAAAGAGGCCGTGGCCGTGCTGTTGCCCCATATTAACGCACAGAAAGACCAATTTAATGCCCAGGGTATCGCCAACCTGCTGTGGGCCATGGCGAAACTGGCGGACAACGGGCAGGAGCGAATACCAGAGTTCAAAGAGGCCGTGGCCGTATTGTTGCCCCACGTGAACTCAAAAAAAAACCAATTTATTCCTCAGCATATTGCCAATCTGCTGTGGGCCATGGCAAAACTGGTGGACAACGGGCAGGAACAGACGCCAGAACTCAACGAGGCCGTGGCCGCGCTGTTGCCCCACGTGAACGCACAGAAAGCTAACTTTACACGACAGGAAATCGCCAACCTGCTGTGGGCCATGGCGAAACTGGTGGGCAGTGGGCAGGAGCAAACAGCAGGGCTCAAAGAGGCCGTGGCCGTGCTGTTACCCCACGTGAACGCTCAGAAAGCTCACTTTAAACCACAGGGTATTGCCAACCTGCTGTGGGCCATGGCGAAACTGGTGGGCAGCGGGCTGGAGCGGGCACCAGGGCTCAAAGAGGCAGTGGCCGCACTGTTGCCCCACGTGAACGCACAGAAAGCTGACTTTACACCACAGGGTATCGCCAACCTGCTGTGGGCCATCGCGAAACTGGTGGACAACGGGCAGGAGCAGACACCAGGGCTCAAACAGGCCGTGGCCGCGTTGTTGCCGCACGTGAACGCACAGAAAGCTCTCTTTAAACCACAGGAAATCGCCAACCTGCTGTGGGCCATGGCGAAACTGGTAGACAACAGGCAGGAACAGACACCAGAACTCAAAGAGGCCATGTTCGCCCTGCTACCGCACGTGAACATACAGAAAGCTCACTTTAAACCACAGGAAATCGCCAACCTGCTGTGGGCCGTAGCAAAACTGGTGGACAACGGTCAGGAGCGGACACCAGAGCTCAACGAGGCCGTGACCGCGCTGTTGCCCCACGTCAACGCACAGAAAGCTAACTTTCAATCACAGAGTATCGCCAACCTGCTGTGGGCCATGGCGAAACTGATGGGCAGTGGGCAGGAGCGGACTCAAGGTCTGAAAGAGACCGTAGCCGCGCTGTTGCCCCACGTCAAAGCACAGAAAGCTAACTTTCAATCACAGAGTATCGCCAACCTGCTGTGGGCCATGGCGAAACTGGTGGATAACGGGCTGAAGCAGACACCAGAACTCAACGAGACCGTGGCCGCGCTGTTGACTCAGGTGAACGCAAACAAAGACCAATTTATTCCCCAGCATATCGCCAACCTGCTGTGGGCCATGGCGAAACTGGGCGAACTCATTGAGCTGGACGTGGTAACATCCACGTTCAAATCGCTTGTCTACCGAATCAGTGGCAACCCTCAGTTCTCTCAGCAAGAGATATTGATGTCCCTTTGGGGAGTAATGGTTTGCTGTGCCAGATTGTCTCTGGACTCCAAAAACAATAACTGGCTTGAAAAGCACATGGATGACCTGTTTACTCGCGTGGAAAATACATCCTCAGACAATGAAGAGGATCAACGCATCATTGCCATGGCCGCAAGTTGGCTTGGCAGAACCTGTTCGGTCGTCCCCCATTACCAGACAATCATTTCAAAAAACCAAGCCGACTTCCGTGATCAACTCAAATCATCTATTCCATCTTTGAAGATCGAAGAAGAAAAGAGTCTGAATTCACTGCCTCCGGTTGACCTGCTACTGCCAGATCACAACATGGTAATTGAAATTCAGGGTCCCTCTCATTACGTGGGTGGTGATTTCAAAACCAGGAAGGGTTCGACTCTGCTGAAAATCGCACTGTTGCAAAAAGCAGGATTTGAGGTCATTGAAATTCCGGTTAACAGGCTTTGCAATCAGGATTTAATGAAACCATACATTGATAAAATAAAGACCAGGATAGGCTTCCCGCCACAGGGGCATGGCTCTGTATCACTTAAAAGAAGGCGGGCAGATGAGGCATACGTTACTGCTGATAAAGGCAGGCAACCCTCAGGTCATGGTTACTTGACTACCGGAGAACATTCAGAGGAGCAAACCGGTAAACCGGCAAAGAGGAAGAAAACAAACAGCCGGTAATTGCCTTCCTCCTATCATTTCTCTAGATCCGTTTTCACACGCCGGGAAGGAATGCCAGTGTTGAACACCTGTTGCCCCGGATGATTTGAAAATAACGGGTTGACGGCATCAGGAGTAGATGTGTTTCCCCAACCGCTTACGTTTATAGACGTTGTAGCAAAATGAACTTTTGAACAAAACAGCAGTCTGCTTTTTATATTTTCATTAATTAATGAAATATAATTATGGATAAAAGCTCTGCTGGTATCAGTGGTCAACGCACAAGATCAAATAATGATTATAAGCAACCCAATGACCATGCCGCTTCTTCAAGGCGCGGACGATACAGACATACCACAGTCAGACAATGGGATCCTCCATCCCGCACAGCCCCAAGGCGTAATGAATTTTACCAATCTTCCAGCGCATACTCTTCTCACTATCTACTGCGCCGTTCAGTAAATCCTGTTCAAGATTTTAATGCGCTCACCCAACAGGAAATAATGGATGGCCTGGTGAGTAAATCGTACCGTTTCGGTCATCGCTATGATGGGAGAAATCACGGCCTATATGCCAGTTCAATTAAAAAATACACGTCAACTGCTAAAAGACCGTTAAATCGAGCGGAACAAAGCCAGCTGATGCGTTCGCTGCAAAATTTCACAGCAACGCGGAGCTGGAATTGGCGAAGCCTGACAACAACACTTCATTCCTTTACTTCAGCGGGTGTTTTTACCCCGTATAAGCCCATGGATGAGCGTGTTCAGCTCACTCAAGCTACCTTATTGTCCACTCTGCTTGATGCAATAATATTCAAGTGCAACCAAAAACC
>NZ_JBLYNV010000126.1:0-5641 GCF_049310165.1 Endozoicomonas sp. ALE010
CCCTGCAGGAACACCACGGGATGCTCCCGGACCCTCTGGGCCAAATGCTCCAGACGCCGCTCCTGCCGGAACCGGTCAGAGCGCTGCCGGGCAAGGAGGGTGTCGGGCAGATCCTGACACGGCCCGGGTAACTGATCATCAACAAAGGCCGTGGCCAGTATCTCCCGGATCTGTCGTGATTTCTGTTGATCGGTCTGATTCACAATGGCGATAATCTGGCTCTCCAGCATCCCGACCGTTTGGCTGATGATGGTGTCTTGCCTGAGTAATGACCGTTGGGCGATCAGAGTATCTTTTAAGGTTGAGCGCAGGTGCCCGTCAAACAAGCATTTTTTCCGGGCCAGCCGAAGATCGACCGCCAATCGTTGCGCCATGGGCCGCTGCCGTGCGGGGGCAGCAGCGGCGACCACATAAGTGGCCAGCTCTTTCACCGAGTTGTTATCTATGTCATCCGGTTCTTTGCTGTCCTGGTGAACCGTGGCCGGACAGTGCCGGGCCAGCGTCCAGAAACAAGCCTCAATGTCCCTAAGCTCGGGGGCCGGGTGTCGGGCCAGCCATTGCTCCAGGGCGGATCGGTCGGCACGGTTGTCAGTGGGCTGATCCGGATAATAACCGGCAATTTTCGCCTTGATGAAACTGTAAATCTCCGGATCGCCACGATAAGCCTTGGCCAACAGCACATGCAAGGCTCGGCGTTGATGGCAGGGCAGAAGCCCGGGGCTACCGTCCAGCAGGCGTTCTGCCTCGGCCTGTTGGTCAAACCGATACTGAAAATCCTCCCCGGTCCAGGGCGGTCTGTCCGGGTAGAGCCTTTGACAGGATCGGGGCAGTGACATCAGCAGGGAGTAGATCGGGTTTTCCGGTGCGGGTTGTTGGCTGTCGGAAACGTTGAGCAGGGCGTTGATCAATGTTGAGCCGGTGGTTTGCTGCCCCGGGGGAGGCATGAAGGTAACCCGTGCCTTTGGCAGTTCCATCTTGTGCCCATGAATAAACAGGTAAGGGGCGGGTAATAACAGGGTTTCCAGGTTGGCAGCCAATTCCGGGTTGCGCTCCAGACCATAAAGGGTCGTTGCTGTTCCATTGACCAGGGCATCCAGCAGCCGACTGTTGGTCAGTGAAAAAGTGAAACGGCTCTGGCTGGTGAGGTTGACCTGTTGCAGGGATTCCAGGGTATCCCCGGGGTTGATCTGATAAGTGAAAGTGGCGCAGTGTGGGTTGCAGGCTCCCGTGGTTGGACAGTCGCCAGCCCTTGCAGGGAGCAACAAATCGGTTGGCAAATTGGTAAACAACTGTGGTTTTTTACTCGCCGGTAATTCCTCCAGTCGGCACAATAACCATAACCACTGTTTGTCATCCAGCTCGCCAGTAAGCACCAGTTGCCTGCAACCTTGCAGCAGATTAGCGAGCATATCCGTTTGCACAACGGCAGTGCCCTCTACCATCACATGGCCTTTGAGACGCTCGATTGAGCTGCCGTTTATCACCACAAACGGGCTTTGGGGGCAAAAAACGGTGCTGTCGCTGATCGTCTGATCTTTCCGGGCGTTGAGTTCGGTGGCACCGACATGGGCTACGGACAGGGATATCTGCTCAGGCAGCCGGACCCATTGCTTGTTGGCGGTAAATCCGCCAACACGTATGGCCGTTGCCAGGGCTGCCTGGAAGCCAGTGTCTTCCCAGGGTGCATTGTTAAGCACAAGGTGGGTATTCTCTTTCAGGTTGGCCAAAGCCCCTTCAGAAAAAACCAGCCGACCCCGATCATTGAGGGTGATACCACCAAAGAGTTGATGGTACCAGTTGTCGGTGGTGGCAAAGTTGATGTTGACGCGGAGGGCATTGGCCGGGATGTCTTCCGTGTTTTTTTGGGCCAGCAAGGTTTCATCGGTCACCGAATCAGCAATATGGCAGTCGGCTTCTGATACGGCCTTTTCCGGCATTTGCCCCAATCTGCGCCAGAGGTCGGGGTTGGCGGGCTTACTTCCGTCCAGCATCCCGTGGTTGACCAGAAATACCCGTCGGATGTGGTCGCCCAGTGGTTTATCGTTACACTTGGGTCCCACCTGAAGAAGGTCATTAAAGCTGGCGATATCACCGGGTGTCATGGAGGTCAGGTCAAACACCAGGGTCATCGGCTCATCCGTAAACAGTCGGCCTTCTGCTTTTTGTAATTGGCCGCCCTCTAGCCAGGTTTGTTGCATCAGGCCCTGTTTTTCCAGATCAGCCAGCGCGCGAATGCAATACGTTGCAGGCTGTTCATGGCGTAATTGATCAATAATTCGCTGTTGGGTTAACGGAGTATTGGCAAAATAGAACTCACCGGTGCTCAGGCTCTGATGGGCCGCTTCCTGATCCGTTGAGCGGGCGGTGGGGTGATCGCTTTGCAAGTGAGAGGTAACTTGACAGGCGACTGTTGTCCTTTGTCCTAAATCAGGCGTTGGGACTTCTTGAGGTTCTATTAATCTTGATCGCTTTGCTGAAGATTGCTGAAGCTTTGTCTGTCCATCGGAAAAATCCGATATTTTCCTTATGTCTCCCTCCTGGTGTGGTAAAGAGTGGGTTACTGTTTGATTTGGCAAGGAGTGATAATTGATAACTTCATTTGTTATTTTGTCCATTTGATCATCCATGCCTGATTTATGAATGCCGGTGTCAGGAAATTTAAGACAACAAAATAATAAGAACGTTCCTGCCACGGAAACCTCATTTTGCTGTGGCGGTGGCCGCCAGGGCTAAATGGACAATTCATGATGAGTGGATGCTCAACCGAAAGGAAAACCAGTTCAACTGGCTGGCCGGTATGCTGATGGCATTACTACCAAATGAAATCATAAGTAGCCAGAAATATGTGATTCCATATGGCCAGCTATTTAGCCCACGAAGCATTGGTCTGGAATTCTGAAAGAGCCACTACCTGTTTTCGATCTGTGCAAGAAACTCATCTAAAAGAATCAGCAAATCATCCTCCTGAAGAACGACAGCGGAAGGCCGGTTAAAATGGTCTTTTAAACGTTTTGGCGGTAATTTTAATTGGGTCATGGGGTCAACTTGCTGATCGGCATGCGTAAGCAGCGTAGTAAAGAAAGGCTGCACTGTCTCGGAATACTCCTCATAATAATGAGTTATCCAAGTGAGAGGAGTAGTATCATTCATGTGATGCGCTGCCAGCCAGTTAAAGAATATTTTTCTTATTGATTCGCTGAACGGCAAATGGTTTACACTATCATGTATGTCACTGATTACTGTCTTTAATCCAGATTTTATTTTTTCTTCAATCTTTTCATCCACCGCTTTTTCAGACAAAGAAGTACAGTCAAAAATAATGGGTTTGTAGCTTGTAGATTTTGATACGTTCAGGAAAGCTGCCTCACCGGCCATAAGCTTTTCAGGGATGATAATGCTATTGCCCACAGGTTGGTGGTGGAATTGTTGATGGATGCGAGGCTGGGATAGTCGCTCCAAAAGGGAGCGGCTCATGGTGATCGTTTTGATCAGGTTTATGCAGTGCTGTGAAAATTCTGGTTCTACGCTTTTAATTTCAACAAGGTTAACTGGTTTGGGACTCAGAGAATAAGACTCAAGCATTGATTTTACCCGGTCTTGCAACTGACAGGAATCACAGGCCCCGGAGAACCTCTGTAAGATGGCCAATAATATATATTTCAGAAATTGAGGTGCTGAGCAGTAAAGATCACATAGCCAGTTCAAATAATTAGCATCGGGCTTTTTTGCCTGTATCAGCTGAGATAGTATCTTTGTATACGAATCATCGAAATGACTTATTGCCTGGCTATGGCACTCACCATCAAACCAGGCGCTTTTTTCTATGAAACGTTCCCAGAATTCTATGTCTTTACCAACAGTCAGGTAAAATATTTGTGGCGATAACGCTATCCCCCAATGTTCCAGCACATAGTTGATAGCAATGTCGGAGGGGTTTCTGATTAAGGTAGAGTAGAGATCGTTATGCATAGACTCAGTCAAAGCTGATCGGTTTTTGTTTATCTCTAATTGTTGTGCAATAAAGTAATCGACACCTAAAGCTAAGAAGTTTTCCCGTGAATCGATTAATTGGTCGGAACAGGCATACTCCTCGGGTGACTTCAGCTTAGTGCACTCTGGTTGACGATAATCCCCCCAGTCGGGTTCTGTGATATCTGCAGTGGACCGTCCGCCACCACCGAGTTGGTATTGTCGCCAGGTGTGGCCGCCATCGGGGCTGATCTCAACAAAACGGTGCGAAGCATTCTCTATTTGCCGGGCAGGAATCCCCCAATAGTGGCAGAGCACCTGGAAGATCGTCGCCTTGTGTCGGCAAACTCCTTGTTTCTCCCTGAGCATATTCAGCAACAGCTGTTCATCTTGTCCGGTCACATTTTTGCTGTCAGAAAATGTAGCCAGCCAATCCATCAACGCCATCAGCCGTTGCGGAACATTAATGATCTCATCGATGCCACGCAGCTGTTCATAGGCTTTGCAGCTGTTTGTTTCGGAGCAAAAAATCTGCTTTGCCAGCAGATCTGCAAGCCGTTGACTGCACAATCCCTCTTGTAATGTCAGACACTCGCCCGGTTTCAGCGGGGTAAAATAGGTTTGCCCGGGGGCAATGATAAAGTCCACCGTTACCGGTGATGGTGCGGATGCCTTACTTTTGATTAACAATTGCCCTGTCAGCTCGCTTCGGGCCAGCTCAATGGGGGTGTCCGGGGTGCCGCGCAGTGCCCTGAGCTGGTCCGAGGGCGTCAGGGCAGGCAAGGGCTGCCATTGATTATTCAGGGTCAGCGCAATTTTGCCGGGCAGTTCATCGGCGCCAAGGTCGGTCCGCCAGACGATATCATCAGGCCATCCTGGCACAGGGGTTATCGTGCCATTTGTCCAGTCGATGGGGTAGTCGCGCAACTGGCCGTCTTCATCCAGATGGGTCTGGACAAAAAAGAGACGATATTGGCGGGCATCGTAAGGAGTTTCAGGGAAGTATCTGGTGATCCTGAAGTGGCGGGGAGCCACAATATCGCCAAATGCGGAGGGGGAAGCCGAATGACTGTTTCTTTTCGGATTTACCGTTGACCCGTTCTTGTGGCGGGTCTCCAGGCCTTGTTGCATGGCCTGCACAATCGTGATGACGTCCTGATCTGTTGCCATCGGTGTCACGGTGATTACCCGGTCACGACAACGGGGTACAGGCCCGAACTGTACCATGATGGGCGTCAACAGACCGGGTATGCTATTGGCGCTGGCCTCAAGGTCCTGGCGTCGTTGTTCTTCCTGCTTGATTCGTGCCAGGCGAGCGGTATCTTCCTGTAGCGGGGGCAGCAGTTTCTTTAAAGCGCGAAAGGGCAGTGACAGGTGTTGTCGCAAGGCCTGATCCCACTGTTCAGGGCGCTGACCGGCCAGCTGCCGGGCGCTGCGAAACAGGTCGTCCAGTGCCAGTTGCATCGGGCTGTTCTGCTGATGCAGCGCTGTGGCCAGTTGGTGGAAGTGATCCGCCAGCCATTGGGGCAACTCTTCGGGTATCTTGGGCAATCTCTGCACCAGCCTTGCCAGGTCTTCCGGGTCAAGGGCTGCCAGCCTGATTTGGGTGCAGCGGCTGGTCAGGGCCAGGCTCAGCGCTTCCCGTCCGACGAAATAGCCGGGATTGATGGTG
>NZ_JBLYNV010000127.1:0-5302 GCF_049310165.1 Endozoicomonas sp. ALE010
TCCCTGAATTTCAATCACCATGTTGTGCTCTGGCAGAAACAGGTCAACCGGAGGTAATAAGTTCAAACTCTTTTCTTCTTCAATCTTCAAAGAGGGAAGGCGTGATTGGAGTTGATCACGGAAGAAAGTTTGAGGTTCTGAAATGGTTGCCTGGTAATGGGGGACGAACGGAAAGGGTCTGCCAAGCCAACTGGCGGCCATGGCAATGACGCGTTGATCCTTTTTATTGTCCGGGGGGGTATTTTCCAGGCGAGTAAGCAGGTCATCCATGTGCTTTTCAAGCACGTTATTTTTATTGGCTTTGGAGACCAGAGACAACCTGGCACAGCATACCATTACGCCCCAGAGAGACATGGATATATCTTGCTGAGAGAACTGAGGGTTTTCACTGATTTTGTGGACAAGCGATTTGAAGATAGAGGTAACCACGTCCAGTTCAACGAACTCACCCAGTTTCGCTGTGGCCCAAAGCAGGTTGGCGATTTCCAGTGGTTTAAAGTTAGCTTTCTGTTCGTTCACCCGGGGCAACAACGCGGCCACGGCCTCGTTGAGACCAGGTATCTGCTCTTGCACGTTGTCCACCAGTTTTGCCATGCTCCACAGCAGGTTGGCGATATGCTGAGGAATAAATTGGTCTTTTTGTGCGTTCACGCAGGGCAACAACGCAGCCACGACCTCGTTGAGCCCTGGTGTCTGCGCCTGCCCGTTGTCCACCAGTTTCGCCATGGCCCACAGCAGGTTGGTGATCTGCTGAGGAATAAATTGGTCTTTCTGTGCGCTCACCCGGGGCAACAGCACGGCCACAGCTTCTTTGAGCTCTGGTGTACACTCCCCGTAGTCCGCAAGTTTCGCCATGGCCCACAGCAGGTTGGCGATCTGTTGAGGAATAAATTGGTCTTTCTGTGCGTTGACGCAGTGCAACAGCGTGGCCACGGCCTCGTTGAACTCTGGCGTCCGCTCCTGCCCGGAGTCCGCCAGTTTCGCCATGGCCCACAGCAGGTTGGCGATACCCTGTGGTATAAAGTTAGCTTTCTGTACGTTCACGAGGGGCATCAGCGTGGTCAAGGCCTCGTTGAGCTCTGGTGTCCGCTCCTGCCCGTTGTCCATCAGTTTCGCTATGGCCCACAGCAGGTTGGTGATTTCCTGTGGTTTAAAGCAAGCTTTTTGTGTCTTTACATGGGGCAACAGCGCGGCCACAGCCTCTTTGAGTTCTGGTGTCTGCTCCTGACCGTTGTCCACCAGTTTCGCCAGGGCCCACAGCATGTTGGTGATATCCTGGACATTAAATTGGTCTTTCTGTGCGATCACCCGGGGCAACAGCGCGACCAGGGCTTCGTTGAGCCCCGGTGTTTGCTCCAGCCCGTTGTCCACCAGTTTCGCCATGGCCCACAGCAGGTTGGCGATATTCTGAGGATTAAATTGGTCTTTCTGTGCCTGCACCTGGGGCAACAGCCCGGCCACGGCCTCTTTGAGCCCTTTCAGCCCGTTGTCCACCAGTTTCGCCATGGCCCACAGCAGGTTGGCGATTCCCTGGGCAGTAAATTGGCCTTTCTGTGCGTCCACATGGGGTAACAGCGCCACCACCGCCTCTTTGAGCCCTGGTGTCCGCTCCAGCCCGTTTTCCACCAGTTTCGCCATAGCCGACAGCAGGTTAACAATGCCCTGGGGATTAACTTGGTTTTTCTGTGCGTTCACGAGGGGCAACAGGGCGGCCACGGCCTCTTTGAGCCCCGGTGTCCGCTCCAGCCCGTTGTCCACCAGTTTCGCCAGGGCCCACAGCAGATTGACAATGGCCTGGGCATTTAACAGGTCTTTCTGTGCGTTCACCTGGGGCAACAGCGCAGCCATGGCCTCGTTGAGCCCCGGTGTCCGCTCCTGTCCGCTGTCCACCAGTTTGGCCATGGCCCACAGCAGGTTGGTGATTTCCTGTGGTTTAAAGTTAGCTTTCTGAGTGTTCACCTTGGGCAACAACGCGGCCACGGCCTTGTTGAGCTCTGGTGTCTGCTCCAGCCCGTTGTCCACCAGTTTCGCCATGGCCCACAGCAGGTTGGCGATACCCTGAGGAATAAATTGGTCTTTCTGTACGTTCACGTGGGGCAGTAGCACAGCTATGGCCTCCTTGAGCTCTGGTGTCCGCTCCTGCCCGCTGTCCACCAGTTTCGCTATGGCCCACAGCAGGTTAGAGATTTCCTGTTGGTTAAAGTTAGCTTTCTGTGCGTTCACCCGGTGTAACAACGCGGCCACGGCCTCGCTGATCTCTGGTGTCCACTCCCCGTTGTCCACCAGTTTCGCCATGGCCCAAAGCAGGTTGGCGATACCCTGAGGAATAAATTGGTCTTTCTGTACGTTCACAAGGGGCAACAGGGCGGCCACGGCCTCTTTGAACTCTGGTGTCTGCTTCTGCCCGTTGTCCACCAGTTTCGCCAGGGCCCACAGCAGGTTGGTGATTCCCCGGGCATCAATATCCCGGGCTTGAGGTTTTTGGTAGCAGTTAAATATTATTGCATCAAGCAGAGTTGACAATAAGGCAGCTTGAGTCAACTGAACACGCTCATGCATGGGTTTATAAGGGGTAAAAACACCCGCTGAAGTCAATGAATGAAGAGTTGTCGTCAGGCTTCGCCAATCCCAACGCCGTGTTGGGGTAAAATTTTGCAGCATACGTATCAGCTGGCTTTGTTCCGCCCGGTTTAACGGTCTTTTAGCAGCTGACGTGTATCTTTTAATTGAAAGGGCATATTGACTGTGATTTTTTCCATTATAGCGATGACCGAAACGATCCGCTTTACTCAACAGATCAGCCATTATTTCCTGTTTGATGAGGGCATTAAAATCCTGAGCAGGGTTTACTGAACGGCCCTGTAGATGTTGAGAAGAGCTTGCTCCAGAAGAATGGTAAAATTCATGGCGACCCGGCGCAGTGCGGGGGGGATTATCCCATGGTCTGACTGTGGCATGTCTGTATCGTCCACGCCCTGAAGAAGGGGCATGGCCTTTCGGTTGGTTGTAATCATTACCTGATCTTGTGTATTTACCATTGATACCAGCAGATCTTCTATCCATAATTATATTTCATTAATTCATGAGAATATAAAAAGCAGACTGCTGTTCTGTTCAGAAGTTCATTTTGCTGAACTGTCTAGTAGTTGGAGAAGAACATCTACTCTGAATTGTAAAAACGGTTCCTGAGTCTTGATGGCAGGGAGACGATTACTGGCTGTTTGTTCTCTTCTTTATTTGATCAATAAATGGTTTCATTAAATCCCGGTTCCAACGCTGTTTAACCGGAATTTCAATGACCTCAAACCCTGCTTTTTGCAACAGTGCAATTTTCAGCAGAGTCGAACCCTTCCTGGTTTTGAACTCATCATTCACGTAATGAGACGACCCCTGAACTTCAATCACCATGTTGTGATCTGGCAGTAGCAGGTCAACCGGAGGTAATGAGTTCAGACTCTTTTCTTCTTCAATCTTCAAAGAGGGCATGCATGATTGGAGTTGATTGCGGAAGTCGGCCTGATGTTTTGAAATGGTTGTCTGGTAATGGGGGGTGAACGGACACGCTCTGCCAAGCCAACTGGCGGCCATGGCAATGATGGTTTGATCCTCTTCATTATCTGGTGATGTATTTTTCAGGCGAGTCAACAGGTCATCCATGTGCTTTTCAAGCACGTTATTTTTATTGGCATTGGAGTCTAGAGACAACCTGGCACAGCATACCATTACGCCCCAGAGAGACATCGATATAACTTGCCTGCAGAGCTGAGGGTTTTCACTGATTCGGTAGACAAGCGATTCGAATGTAGAGGTAACCACATTCAGCTCAACGAGTTCACCCAGTTTCGCCATGGCCCACAGCAGGTTGGCGATACTCTGTGGTTTAAAGTTAGCTTTCTGTGCCCTCACGTGGGGTAACAGTGCAGCCAAGGCCGCTTGGAACTCTGGTGTCCACTCCTGCCCGTTATCCACCAGTTTTGCCATGGCCCACAGCAGGCTGGCGATGTGCTGAGGAATAAATTGGTCTTTCTGTGCGTTCACGTGAGGCAACAGCGTGGCCACAGCCTCGTTGAGCGCTGGTGTCTGCTCCTGCCCGTTGTTCACCAGTTTCGCCATGGCCCACAGCAGGTTGGCAATCTCTTGTGGTTTAAAGGTAGCTCTCAGTGTATTCACGTGGGGCAACAGTGCGGTCACGGCCTCGTTGATTTCTGGTGTCGACTCCTGCCCGTTGTCCACCAGTTTCGCCATGGACCACAGCAGGTTGGCGATGTGCTGAGGAATAAATTGGTCTTTCTGTATTTTCACGCGGGGCAACAGTGCGAGCACGGTTTTGTTAAGCGCTGTTGTCTTCTCCTGCCCGTTGTCCACCAGTTTCGCCATGGCCCACAGCAGGTTGGTGATACCCTGTGGTTTAAAGTGAGCCTTTTGTGCGTTCACGTGGGGCAACAGGGCGGCCACAGCTTCTTTGAGCTCCGGTGTCGACTCCTGCCCGCTGTCCACCAGTTTCGCCATGGCCCACAGCAGGTTGGCGATATCCCGGGCTTTAAATTGGTCTTTCTGTACGTTCACGTGGGTCAACAGTGCGGCCACGGCCTCGTTGAGCCCTGGTGTCCGCTCCTGCCCGTTGTCCACCAGTTTCGCCATGGCCCACAGCAGGTTGGCGATTCCCTGGGCATTAAATGTGTTTTTCTGCACGTTCACGTGGGGCAACAGCGCGGCCACGGCCTCTTTGAGTCCTGGTGTCCACTCCTGCTCGTTGTCCACCAGTTTCGCCATGGCCCACAGCAGGTTGGCGATATCCTGGACATTAAATTGGCCTTTCTGTGTGTTAACCCGGTGGAACAGAGCGACCAGGGCCTCGTTGACTCCTGGTGTCCGCTCCAGCCCGTTGTCCACCAGTTTCGCCATGGCCCACAGCAGATTGGCGATATGCTGAGGAGTAAATTGGTCTTTCTGCGCGTTCACGAGAGGCAACAGGGCGGCCACGGCCTCGTTGAGACCTGGTGTCCGCTTCAGCCCGTTTTCCACCAGTTTCGTAATGGCCCACAGCAGGTTGGCAATGTCCCGGGCACTAAGTTGGTTTTTCTGTGCGTTCACGAGGGGCAACAGGGCGGCCACGGCCTCGTTGAGCCCCGGTGTCCGCTCCAGCCCGTTGTCCACCAGTTTCGTAATGGCCCACAGCAGGTTGGTAATGCCCTGGGTATTAAGCTGGTCTTTCTGTGCGTTCACGAGGGGCAACAGGGCGGCCACGGCCTCGTTGAGCCCTGGTGTCCGCTCCAGCCCGTTGTCCACCAGTTTCGTAATG
>NZ_JBLYNV010000128.1:0-5099 GCF_049310165.1 Endozoicomonas sp. ALE010
GGTCAAACACCAGGGTCATCGGCTCATCCGTAAACAGTCGGCCTTCTGCTTTTTGTAATTGGCCGCCCTCTAGCCAGGTTTGTTGCATCAGACCCTGTTTTTCCAGATCATCCAGCGCGCGAATGCAATACGTTGCAGGCTGTTCATGGCGTAATTGATCAATAATTCGCTGTTGGGTTAACGGAGCATTGGCAAAATAGAACTCACCGGTGCTCAGGCTCTGATGGGCCGCTTCCTGATCCATTGAGCGGGCGGTGGATTGATTACTTTGAAAGTGAGAGGTAACTTGACAGGCGGCTGTTGTCCTTTGTCCTAAGTCAGGCGTTGGGACTTTTTGGGGTTCTATCAATCTTGATCGCTTTGATGAAGATTGCTGAAGATTTGTCTGTCCATCGGAAAAATCCGATATTTTCCTTATGTTTCCCACCTGATGTGGTGAGGAGTAGTTTACTGTTTGACTTGGCAAGGAGTGATAATTGATAACTTCATTTTTTGTTTTGTCCATTTGATCATCCATGCCTGATTTATGAATGTCGGTGTCATGAGATTAAGGACAACAAAATAATAAGAACGTTCCTTCCACTGCAAACGCATGAACATTTATCGAGCAGTCATTGTTGAGCGGTTTGCTAATGTTTCCTTCTCCTTGTTTTCTTAATCTGCAATCAATGCAAGAAACTCATCTAAAAGGACCAGCAAATCATCCGTTTGAAGAACGACAGCGGAAGGTTGGTTAAAACAGTATTTTATACGTTCCGGGGGTAATTTTAATCGGGCCATGGGCTCAACTTTGCAGTCATCAAGCGTAAGCCAATTATCAATGTAAGGCTGCACTGTCCTAGAATAGTTACCATAATAGCAAGTCAGCCAAACGGGAGAAGTGGTATCATTCATGTGATGTGCTGCCAGCCAATAAAAGAATATTTTTTTTATTAACCCATTTAACTCTACATGCTTTTCACTCATGGATATTTCGGTAATTCCTGGCCTTACTCCGGATTTTATTGATCCAGCAATCTTGTCGTCTACCTCCTGGTCTGGTAAGGAAGTACAATCGAAGATAATGGGTTTGTAGCTTGTAGATTTTGATACGTTCAGGAAAGCAGCCTCTCCGGACATAAGCTTTTCAGGGATGATAATGCTGTTGCCCACAGGCTGGTGGTGGAGTTGTTGATGGATGCGAGGCTGTGATAGTTGCTCCAAAAGAGAGTGGCTCATGGTCATCGTTTTGATAAAGTCTGTGCAGAGCTTTGATAAGCGTACCTTGTCAGTTTTTTGTTCCTCAGCATCAATGGCAAGTTTCTCGGGACTTAAAGAATATGACATAAGCATTAATTTTACCTGGTCTTTTAACTGACAGGAGTCACAGGACTCAGAGAACGTCTGTAAGATGGCCAATAATACATATTTCAGAAATTCAGGTACGGATCGGTAAAGATCACATAGCCAGTTCAAATAGTGCACATCAGGCTCTTGTGCATCTATCAGGCGATATAATATCTTTATAGGCGAAATCATGAAATGATGTATCGCATCATCGCCCAAATTATCTACCATAAGCCAAGCGCTTTTTCCTATGATACTTTTCCATTCATTTATTTTTTTACCAAACCGGTAAAACATTTGTGGCGATAATAGTATCCCCCAATTATTCTGAATCCCTCTGTAATTGCTTGAGCTTACAGGTTCTCGGTGGAATGCAGAGTAGATATCTTCAAGTGTGTGCATAACCTCCGTCACAGCTGATTCGTTTTTGTTCAACAGTAATTGGTTTGCAAGATAATCAAAATTCTTATCAATTAAATAAAAGAAGTCTCGCGATGAACCGGTAAATTGGTTGGAATAGTCATACTCCTCGGGTGGCTTCAGCGCAGATTGGTCTGGTTGATGATAATCCCCCCAGTCGGGTTCTGTGATACCTTCAATGGCCTGTCCGCCACCACCGAGTTGGTATTGTCGCCAGGTGCGGCCGCCATCGGGGCTGATTTCGACAAAACTGTGCCCGACATTCCTTACTTGCCGGGCAGGAATACCCCAATAGTGGCAGAGCACCTGGAAGATCATCGCCTTTTGTCGGCAAACCCCCTGTTTCTCCCTGAGCATATTCAGCAACAGCTGTTCATCTTGCCCGGTCACATTTTTGCTATCGGAAAATGTATCCAGCCAACCCATCAACGCCCTGAGTCGTTGCGGGATATCCGGGATCCCATCGATGTCATGCAGCTCTGCATAGGCTTCGCAGGTGTTGGTTTCGGAGTAAAAAATATTCTCTGCCAGGAGGCCTGCAAGCCGTTGACTGCACAATCCCTCTTGTAATGTCAGCGGTTCGCCTGGTCTCAGTTGGGTAAAATAGGTTTGCCCGGGGGCAATGATAAAGTCCAACGTTACCGGTGACACTGAGGATGCCTTACTTTTGATTAACAGTTGCCCTGTCAGCTCGCTTCGGGCCAGCTCAATGGGTATTTTCGGGGTACAGCGCAGTGCCCGGAGCTGCTCTTTGGGTGTCAGGGCAGGCAGGGGCTGCCACTGGTTATTCAGGATCAGCGTAAACTTGCCGGGCAGTTCATCTGCGCCAAGGTCGGTTCGCCAGGCGGTATCATCAGGCCATCCTGCCACCGATGTTAACGTGCCATCTGTCCAGTCGATGGGGTAGTTGCGCAACCGGCCGTCTTCATCCAGACGGGTCTCCAGAAAAGAGAGACGATATTGGTCCTCATTGTAAGGATATTGCGGGTAGTACCTGATGATCTTGTGGTGGGTGTAAGCCACAATATCGCCAAATGTGGCAGAGTAAGCCAAATGCCGGTTTTTTTGCTTTACCGTTGAGCCGCTGGTGCGGCTGATCTCCCTGTCTTGCTGCATGGCTTGCATAACTGTCATGACGTCCTGATCTGTTGCCTCCGGTGTCACCGTGATTACCCGGTCACCACAACGGAGTTCAGGCCCGAATGTTACCGTGATGGGCGTCAACAGTCCGGGCATGCTATTGGCTATGGTCTCAAGGTCCCGGCGCCGTTGTTCTTCCTGCTGGATTCGTTCCAGGCGTGCGGTATCCTCCTTCAGCGGAGGCAGTGTTGTCTGCAAGGCACGAAAGGGCAGTGACAGGTGTTTTCGCAAGGCCTGATGCCAATGTTCAGGCCGCTGACTGGCCAGCTGCCGGGCGCTGCTGAACAGGTCGTTCAGTGCCAGTTGCACCGGGCGGTTCTGCTGATGCAGTGCTGTGGCCAGTTGGTGGAAGTGACCCGCCAGCCACTTGGGCAACCCATCAGGTATCTTGGGCAAACCCCGCACCATCTTTGCCAGGTCTTCCGGGGTAAGGGCAGCCAGCCTGACCTGGGTGCAGCGGCTTGTCAGGGCCTTGCTCAGCGCTTCCCGTCCGGCAAAATAGCCGGGATTGATGGTGGCAAACAGGCGAAATCCCCGTGCTGCATGGCCGGTCAACACATTATTCAGCAACCCTTCTACATAGTGGCTGGGAATCAGGTTAAGCTCACTGATGGCGATCAGTTGCCCCCGGCTCATCGCTTGCTTGACGCTTTCTGCCAAAGAGGTCCACTGGTTCGGGTTGGCATTGATATGGACAAATGGGCGTACTGGCTGTTGTTTCCTCTCTTGCTGTTGTTGCCAGAGCCGGATGGTTCTGTTTAGCACAAAATCCTTGCCCCAGCCCGCCGGCCCTTCCACCAGCATGGCGGTGCGTCCCGAGTCATCCTTGTCCAGACTTTGCCAGTAGTGGTAGACCAGCTGCCGGACAGGCTCCGCAGAGAAGTCACCATCGGGGTTGGCGGCCTGCAGTCGTTGGATAAAATCAGTAAAGCTCAAGTCAACCCCCGCCAAAAGGGACGGATCTTCCTTGAACTGGCCCTGGTACCAGACGTTGAGGGTTCTCAGCCGTTGCTGGTATTCCGTGGTTACAGCACCGGCCAGACTGTCCATAAATGCCCGCCTGATCAGGGCGTTGACTTGCGCTGGCGTGTCGTCCCCGGTAGCGGAACAGTGACGGAGAATCTGGCGAACGGTGGCCAGCACATCGGTGATATCTCTGGGTGTGGTCTGGCCCTGCAGCTCCCGGAACTGGTTGTACAGGGTTAATAGCCGGTCACGGGCCTGTTGTTTCAGGTGCTCAGGCCAGGCCTGCGGTAGATTGGGCAGAATGATGGCGTTGGCCAGCATGGTGTCCGGCAAGGGGTTATAAAAGAAGGTGGGAATCCGTGATTTCAGCGTGTTATCCAGGTGCCGTCCCGAATAATGATCCGGATTACCGGTGAGAATAATCCGGTGCCGGTTGTTCAGTTCGTACTTCCGGCCCTGATAATGGAGCACCGGCGGCTGCCGGGTTAAACCGACCAGGGGGGCAAGCAGACCCTCTGGCACCAGGTTGGCTTCATCGAGCACCAGCAGGGGCGGATCTTTCGATAATGCCCACAGCAGCAGTGGCCCTTCACAAAATTCGGTGCCATGGTCCTCCGCCCCATTGCCCACTGAATAACTCACCAGCTGCGGTCCACCAAACAGGGCTTCTGAGGTGTGGTTGGGCCCAAGCTGAAGCACCTGACAGTCTGGATAACCAGCCCTGGCCGCAATGGCTCTGGCCATAAAAGTCTTGCCGGCTCCGGCCTCACCCTGCAGGAACACCACGGGATGCTTCCGGACCCTCCTGGCCAAATGCACCAGACGCCGCTCCTGCCGGGACCAGTGATGGCGCTGTCGGGCAAGAAGGGCATCGGGCAGATCCTGACACGGTCCGGGTAACTGATCATCAATAAAGTGGGTGGCCAGTAACTCCCGAATCTGTTGTGATTTCTGTTGATCGGTCTGATTCAGAATGGCGGCAATCTGGCTCTCCAGCGTCCCGGTTGTTTGGCTGATGATGATGTCTTGCCTGAGTGATGCCCGGTGAGCGATCAGGGTATCTTTTAAGGTTGAGCGCAGGTTTCCATCAAAAAAGCGTTTTTTCCGGGCCAGCCGAAGATCAACACCCAATCGCTGTGCCAGGGGCCGCTGCTGTGCCCGGGGGGCGGCGGCGACCATATAGATGGCCAGCTGCTTCACTGCGTCGTGAGATACAGGATACGGGTCTTGGCTGCCTTGGTGTACCG
>NZ_JBLYNV010000129.1:0-4877 GCF_049310165.1 Endozoicomonas sp. ALE010
CCCGGATTCAGATTGCAGTTGATGCGGTGGAAATGTTCCAGTGCCCGTTGTTGTCTGTTCCACCTGGTAACCTGACATGGATCGCTTTCTTCCTTGTTTTCGGCTGTTTGCTGGCCGGTGCCTTCCGGCTTCAGTGGATGTTAACGGGGATGGAGTGTCTGTGGTTACTGAGGAGGAAGGTGACTGCATGGTTTCTTCGGGGAATACCTGTTTCCAGTTGGAGAATCGTCTGGGGATGACAACAATAGAACGTAAACGCTAATTTAACCAGCGTAATAGCCAACCCCGCCGGTTGCCTTGGTGGGCCACCCACATGTACTTATCCGAGTGGATGGCCTTGCTGAGTTCCTTGAGTACCTGGATCCGGGTTTCATCAGCATTCATGATGTGGCCGACCCGCTGATGGTCTGCCATCAGGTTGATCAGGGACTGCAGTTGCAGGGACAACCGGATCAGCCAGTTGGCCATGGTCGTCCGGGTAATGGAGCCGCCATAGCGTGCCAGTATTTTTTCCTGCCGGAACAATGGCAGGGTGCGGCCGGCCAGGCATCGCAATATTTGGCAATGATGATTCAGGCCAGCATGCTAACGGTCACTGCGGGTTTGGGAATGATATCCAGCTCTTCCCGGACTCTGGTGAAGAAGGTCTCAAGGGCACCCTGCTTCTCTTCCGGGGGCAGCTCAATACGTTCCTGAAAAGCTGGGGTCAGAAAAGCTGGGGGCAGGTCTTTCATTGTGTAAAAATATATTGTTTATCACCATAAACGACACGTGTTATGCAAAATGATGACCCTGATTTTTGTCTTTCCCTGATCCCTGCCATCGTACCGGCGGACAGACGGCCTTCCCTGGCCGATGCAGTTTGCAGCCCGCTCCGGCACTCCAGCGCTCCGCAGACTGCAAACTGCACCCACCCTGGCGTCCCTGACCCTTTCTTCACGCGAGAAAAAAAAGACAAAAACGATTGAACACCTATAATTCCATTTTCGTATCTTATCGAGTTGTCAGTTTATGGATGCTCTCAGGAGTCGATTTTCTACCTTCCGGATAACCGCTCAACACGCCCCCTTATCGGGGCCGAGTGCTGCGCCTTCCTTTGCCAGTGCTGTCGATGACGACAGATCAAATCCAAACGGTGAGGCTCCGATACTGGCGGCCTGTCGCGGCAATAATCTTCCCTGGGTTCAAGAGTTGCTGGCGAACGATCCGGCTCTGGTGAACAGATCATTCCTGACGAAAGTTGCTAATCCTGCCTGGCAGGTGTATCCGCTCTTCATCGCTGCCCAATACGGGCATCTCGCCGTCGCGAAATGCCTGATCGGGGCTATCAGAGAGGCCGTAGGAACCCTGCCAGAGGCGGACAAGTCCATGGCCGCCAGGCGATTCCTGTCGGCCGCTTGCCGGGACGGAGCAACCGCCCTCTACATCGCTGCCCAGAACGGGCATCTCAACGTCGCAAAATGCCTGATCAAGGCGCTCAACGAGGCCGTGGGAAACCTGCCAGAGGCGGACAAGTCCACGGCGCTCAGGGTGTTCCTGTCGAGTGCTTGCGAAAACGGAGCGACCGCCTTCTTAATCGCTGCCCAGAACGGTCATCTTGACGTCGTAAAATACCTGAGCGAGGCGCTTAACGAGGCCGTGGTAACCCTGCCAGAGGCGGATAAGTCCACGGCCGTCAAGCGGTTCCTATCGGCCGCTTGCAAAGGCGGGACGACTGCCCTCTACATCGCTGCCCAGAACGGGCATCTCGGCGTGGTGAAATACCTGAGCGAGGCGCTTAACGAGGCCGTGGGAAACCTGCCGGAGGCGGACAAGTCCACGGCGGTCAGGAGGTTCCTGTCGGCCGCGTGTAAAGGCGGAGCGACTGCCCTCTACATCGCTGCCCAGAACGGGCATCTCGGCGTGGTGAAATACCTGATCGAGGCGCTCAACGAGGCCGTGAAAACCCTGCCGGAGGCGGACAAGTCCAGGGCGGTCAGGGCGTTCCTGTCGAGTGCTTGCCAGGACGGAGCGACTGCCCTCTACATCGCAGCCGAGAACGGGCATCTCGGCGTCGTGAAATACCTGGTCGGGGCGCTCAACGAGGCCGTTGAAAGCCTGCCGGAGGCGGACAAGTCCACGGCGGTCAGGGCGTTCCTGTCGGCCGCTTGCAAGGATGGAGCGACCGCCCTCTTCATCGCTGCCCAGAACGGGTACGGCGCGGTTCTGAATTTTTTGCTTGAACAGGGCGCTGACCCGGAACAGAAATGGGCTCTTTGCTTTCTCGGGAAATACCGGGTCTTTAAATGGTGCTTCGCCAGGTCGCCTTTGAAGGCTGCAGGCAAGAGCGGCCATCTAGTTACGGAACGCCGCCTGGAATGCCTCCTTCAAGAAAAAAGGAGAGCCGTCAAACTGCCAAGGACAATAGCGGTGAATGAGACTGTCGCCTTAATGCCGGGCATTGAGGAAACCAGGCTGTGACTCTCTACCCGCAGTTTTAATCAAGAGAGTCTTGTTTACCTGCCGAATTTTGCTTCAGGTTTTATCTGTGGGAGCCGTCACCCATTGCGGTTCAAAAAATCCTGAACCGATTCACCCGACACTCATACCCATCAATCACGCCGCTCTCATAATACCCCGCCCAGTCATAGAAAAACGGTGTCCAGCTACCACTGGGCATCAAGTTCATCAGGCCAATACAGACAAATAGCACACAAGCGCTGATCCCATACTCCACAGGCTCCACGGTTCTGAAACGTCCGCCGAACAGGTGGAATCTCCGGTCAGAATAAGACGACAACGGCACACCAGACACCGTCATGGCATCGGTCAGAATATGCGTCACCCCACCCCAACAAACCGCTGTAAGAACCGTGCTAAGCCATTGTCCGGCAGAAGGAAAATCCCGGCCTGCCACGCCAGCGACCACACGCTCAGATAGTGGGCCACCGTCCGGTGCTTTACCGGCCTGCCAACAAACTTCAGCACCCACTGCATCCAGTCCCGCGCAGTGGTCCCGATAATGGTCGGCGGCACCAGTCGTACGTCATAAACGGCCGTGACCGACCCGGCAATCAGAACATGGTTCACCCACTTCATGGTGCGTCGTACACCGCCGGGTCCGGGCTCACGTGTATAACCACGGAAAACGGCACATGATCCGGGTCATACTCAAGCGGATCATCAATGCTGCCGGTTTCCTTGCCCATATACAGCACCGCAAGGCGGTCAATCTTCAGGCCCAGCGCTTGTGCCACTCTGGCAGTGCTTTTGCCGTTGTCCGTCGTTTCCAGGAACGCTTTGCAAAAGGCCTCGCTACCGTAGTCTGCCCGATGATCGATCAGCACCTTATTGGTGCCCGGGTTCGATATGCCGCATCGCTCAATGGTGCTTGGCAATTCCAATGGCCAGCCCTTTTTTTTAAACGCCCATTGGTACTGCCAGGCAATCACCGTGCTCATATAGATATCGTGCGGGTTAATGTTGCCTTCCTTCACGTTGTTCTTGAACTTCCAGTGTTTCTGGGTGAATTCATTGCAAAAGCGGTATTTCCAGGGGTGTCCGTTGGTGATCCCTTCCCCACAGGTGCGTGTCTGGCCGTAGTAATCCGTCGTTGTCGTTAAGGCATGCATTGTTTCCAGCTTGTCGGCCTGTTTGCTGAGTGAATCCTGCAATTTTTCCCGTATCTTGCGGTCTCTGCGGATGCCGGTATAGACGTTTTCCAGGGTTTGGTATTCCGTGATGGCCGTATCCTCAACAATCCAGTCCCACAAAGCCTTGTCCTCCCTGGGGGGGATCAGCGCCTCAAGCTGGCGCTCAAGTGCCTGCTGCAGTGCCAGGCGCTGGTGTTCATCCTGCTCTGCCAACCGCACAATCCGCCCGTCCGCCGTCATGCCAAGGGCGTTCAGTGGCTCATTGCCGGGGTTGTCCGCCAGGTAGCGCTCAATGGCCTGTGTCGTTGCTTCCGTCGCTGCTGTTGTGGGGTTCACTGGGGTTATCCTTTTCCGGGTGTGGGGCCAGTACCGGCAACGCCGCTACCTGTTTCAGCCAGGCATTGGGCCGTGACCGACCCGGCAATCAGAACATGGTTCACCCACTTCATGGTGCGCCGTACACCTTCGGGTCCGGACTGACATGAACTTGCACACTAAAATCTCCTGAGGCCTCATCGGGATCAATATCCCAATCAATCCGCTCAACTGGCCTGGTGTCAAAAAAAACATTCAGGCCACAAATCATTAGTCCCAGGTCTTGCGCCACTCTGACTGTGCTCTTGCCATTCACAGTCGTTTCCAGGAAGGCTTTCACGAAGGTGTCGGAATCAAACCTGTCTTTATGCTCAACCAGGCACTCCACGGTTTGTTCATTTGTGATCCCACATCGTTCTATGATGGTCGGCAGTTCCAATAGCCAGCTCTCATGGCGGGCAGTCTGTTCAAACTGGTGAACAATCAAGTTGCTCATGTAAAAGACATGTTTGGCAGCCTTGCCTGTTTTATAATTGCGTTTGAATTCCCAGTGCGTCCGGGTTAATTTATTCTCAAAATCGCAATCCCAATCGGTACCATCCTCAAGCACCCCGCTCCCCCTGGTCATGATATTGCCAAGACTGTCATATACCGTCCTGGTCTGTTTGTTTATGACGGCAAATTTATCGGCATAATCAGTCTTCAAAGTGGCCAGGCGGTCCCGGATCTGCCGGTCCCGCCAGATCCTCTTCTGGTAATCCCCCAGGGTTTGTACAGTGCCTAGCGTGTTCTTGATCATCCTGTACCTGTCCGTCAGGCTGACCTCCTGAGGCATCAAAGCCCCAAGCTGGTGCTCAAACACCTGGCGCAGTGTCGGCCGCTGACCCGCCTCCTGCTCTGCCAGGCGCACAATCCGCCCTGTCTCTTATA
>NZ_JBLYNV010000130.1:0-4846 GCF_049310165.1 Endozoicomonas sp. ALE010
TAATGATCGCCGTAGCGGCTGTTGATGCTGTAGCGTCTGCTGACACTGTGGCGGCTGCTAACGCCGCCGCTGTTGACTCTGTAGTGGCCGTCGACGCCGAAGCGGTTGTTGACACTCTAGCGGCATTTACCGGGCAAACATCACCGTACGAAAAATCCAACGCATCCGGAAATTCAGTTCCCGAAGCGCAATTGGCTGTTAACACGCGTGGGTCAGCTTTTTGGCAAAGAAGCTGCTCATTGGATTCAGGTCCCAAAGCGCAATTGGCTGTTAAAACACGTGGGTCAGCTTTTTGGCAAAGAAGCTGCTCATTGGATTCAGGTCCAAAATCCTTTTTCATGATGACATAGCTATTCACCGCCATGGTGTTGGAAACCTTTTCGTTATTGGCAAACTTCCCTGCCCCGATGTCGGCGTATGCACCTTCACCCGAGGTTTCGACCGTGCTGTTCACTGCCGTGGTGTTGGCAACCGTTGCGTTATGGGCAACCTGCCCTACCCCGATGCCGGCGTATGCAGAATTACCCGAGGTTTTGACCGTGCTGTCCACCGCCGTGGTGCAGGCAACCGTTCCTTGATCGTAAACCGCCCCCGCCCCGATGCCGGCGTATGCATTTTCACCCGAGGTTTCGACCGTGCTGTCCACTGCCGTGGTGTTGGCAACCGTTGCAGTTCCGGAAACCTGCCCTCCCCCGATGCCGGCGTATGCTTTTTCACGCGAGGTTTTGACCGTGCTGTTCACCGCCGTGGTGTTGACAACCTTTGCATTTCTGGAAACCATCCCCCCCCCGATGCCGGCTAATGCTGATTTACCCGAGGTTTCGACCGTGCTGTTCACCGCCTTGGTGTTGGCAACCGTTCCTTCTTGGTCAACCCACCCCACTCCAATGCCGGCGTATCCACGTTCACCCGAGGTTTTGACCGTGCTGTTCACCGCCCTGGTGTCGGCAACCTTTCCATCAATCGTCCCCCCCCCGATGCCGGCGAATCCACGTTTACCCAAGGTTTTGACGGTGCTGTTCACCGCCCTGATGTTGGCAACCTTTGCATTTTTGTAAACCCACCCTCCCCCGATGCCGGCGTATGCATTTTCACCCGAGGTTTCGACCGTGCTGTCCACTGCCGTGGTGTTGGCAACCGTTGCAGTTCCGGAAACCTGCCCTCCCCCGATGCCGGCGCATGCTTTTTCACGCGAGGTTTTGACCATGCTGTTCACCGCCGTGGTGTTGGCAACCTTTCCTTGATCGTAAACCGCCCCCACCCCGATGCCGGCGTTTGCATCAGTACTCGAGGTTTCGACCGTGCTGTTCACCGCCGTGGTGTTGGCAACCTTTCCTTGATCGAAAACCGCCCCCACCCCGATGCCGGCGGATGCTGATTTACCCGAGGTTTCGACCGTGCTGTTGTCCACTGCCGTGGTGTTGGCAACCACCGTTGCATTTCCGGAAACCTGCCCTCCCCCGATGCCGGCGTATGCATCAGTACCCGAGGTTTTGACCGTGCTGTTCACCGCCCTGGTGTTGGCAACCGTTCCTACAGTGTCAACCCACCCCCCTCCAATGCCGGCGTGCGCATAAGTACCCGAGGTTTTGACCGTGCTGTTCACCGCCCTGGTGTTGGCAACATTTCCATCAATCACCCCCCCCCCGATGCCGGCGCGTGCATAAAGACCCAAGGTTTCGACCGTGCTTTTCACCGCCGTGGTGTTGGCAACCGTTGCTCCAGGGGCAACCACCCCCACTCCAATGCCGGCGTGTGCAGATTGACCCTTGTTGGTTTTGACCGTGCTGTCCACCGCCGTGGTGTTGGCAACCATTCCTCCATCGTGAACTATCCCCCCCCCGATGCCGGCGTATCCACGTTCACCCGAGGTTTCCACCGCGCTGTCCACCGCCGTGATGTTGGCAACCGTTCCTTTAACCTCCCCTCCCCCAATGCCGGCGTAAGCTTTGTCACCCAAGGTGGAAACATGAGCATTTTTGGCCCGGACACCACTGACTGTGCCATTAATTTCAACAACACAGGCTGCTAACCCAGTCACCTTTGTGGAATTTATTATATTGGCACCAGTCAAGTGAAGGTCACTGATGCGGCCTTTCAGAGTGGCAACAAAACAGTCCGGCAGGTCGCTGATGGTACGGCACTGCCCATCGTACTGCCCGGTGAATGGATCGGTATCATTGCCAATGGATTGAAAGTCTTGAGTGACAACAATATCCGCCGTCTGTTGGTATATACCGTTCATTGGATAGCAGGGATCTCGACCAATCTTGTCCAGGGTTTTCGTATCATTAATCTTTATGGGCATCTTTATGGGTTGTGGACAATCGGCACTGTCATTCGAATTGGCATACTGAAAAAAGCTGGCCAGCGTGCCAAGTGCCAGCAGTCCTCTGGTTCCCTGACTCCCTTGATAGCGGGCTGCAGATGGCTGTTGAAGGGGTACGTCTTGCAGGCCGGGTTCTTTTTCCTGAGCCTCTTCCCCGGTTGCTTTTGATGTCTGTGGTAATTCCGGTTTGACATCCGGACCGGGCACACAGCTACCGAACCAGGCATCGGCAATATCTTTCGCTATGAAAAGCATGGGACTCAACGGCACGATAGTTGCCGTGGCCAGTCGCCCAATACCTTCCAGTGCTTTATCGGGATTAATACTGAAGCGAGGATCTTCCATCGGAATCAATGATTTCACAAATGCTTTAGCAACAGCAACACCATGGCCGAGCCAGGAATGTTCGACGCCATTCCCTGAACATTGGGAAGCGCTGTCATAAATTGGTTGCTGAATGGGTTGCTGAATGGGTTGTTGAATCATAAACAAGCCTCGATGATGTTGCATAAAAGTACATTGGAAATATGTACAAAAAATACTTGGCATCATTGATCCATCCAGTGATGTAAAAGTTCCCGGGTTATGTTTTTTTCTTAATACAAAAAACTGACTTCACGTGGCCTAACCATCCGCTTCCCGCACTCTACGGATGAGAAAGTCCATATCCAGAGCGTTGCCAGGTTCTGGGATCTGCTGGTGGCTACCCTGAAAGCGGTTCCGGAAGCGTAATGCGATGGTTGCCCTATGTTTGTGACAGCGCCTAAGCGGAACAGATTGATGAACTCTGTAGAGGGAAAACAGGAAGAATCAGCAGCAACCTGATCGTTCTGACATTCTGGTACTATAAAAAGACGACTGTTCAGTGACGGTCGCCTTTTTTAAATGCTCCAATACAGGGGACTGTTTGAATAAATAGGTTACCAACGTTTGTCCAGCTCAGTTACTCTGTCAGTCAGTACCTGGTTCATTTCATACGCTGCTGAGTGCAGGAACTCTCTGCCTGTTCATTCGTTCTCTGATTCCCTGACAACCATGTGATACCGAGTTGACCGCAGCGCTAGCCAGTTCTTTACCACGAGTCAGGGGTTTCTTCGCCAGCTCCTTACCACGCAACCCGTGCCGGTAACCGTTAATCCATTGATAGGTTGAATAGCCGACAATCGCCAATCCGCCCGCTGCCACAAGTGTACCTGTGGTAATGAGCGCTGTAACGGCTGTTGATGCTGTAGCGGCTGTTGATGCTGTAGCGGCTGTTGATGCTGTAGCGGCTGTTGATACTCTAGCGTCTGTTGACACTATGGCGGCTGCTGACGCCGCCGCGGTTGACTCTGTCGCGGCAGTTGACGCCGAAGCGGTTGTTGACACTGTAGCGGCATTTACCGGGCAAACATCACCGTACGAAAAATCCAACGCATCCAGAAATTCAGTTCCCGAAGCGCAATTGGCTGTTAACACACGAGGGTCAGCTTTTTGGCAAAGAAGCTGCTCATTGGATTCCTGTCCAAAAGCGCAATTGGCTGTTAACACGCGTGGGTCAGCTTTTTGGCAAAGAAGCTGCTCATTGGATTCAGGTCCAAAATTCTTTTTCATGATGACATAGCTATTCACCGCCGTGGTGTTGGTAACCTTTCCTCCATCACGAACCTCCCCTCCTTCGATGCCGGCGTATGCATATTTACCCGAGGTTTCGACCGTGCTGTTCACCGCCGTGGTGTTGGCAACCGTTCCTCCATTGGAAACCAGCCCTCCCCCGATGCCGGCGTATGCATATTTACCCGAGGTTTCGACCTTGCTGCCCACCGCCGTGGTGTTGCCAACCTTTCCTCCATTGTGAACCAGGCCCACCCCGATGCCGGCGCATGCAACTTCACCCGAGGTTTCGA
Source organism: Endozoicomonas sp. ALE010 (assembly GCF_049310165.1). Lineage (NCBI taxonomy): Bacteria > Pseudomonadati > Pseudomonadota > Gammaproteobacteria > Oceanospirillales > Endozoicomonadaceae > Endozoicomonas > Endozoicomonas sp. ALE010. Next base: position 4,216 of record NZ_JBLYNV010000130.1, read on the forward strand.
CCGTGCTGTTCACCACCGTGGTGTTGGCGACCGTTGCTCCATTGGTAACCTGCCCTACCCCAATGCCTGCGTGTGCATATTTACCCGAGGTTTCGATCGTGCTGTCCACCGCCGTGGTGCAGGCAACCGTTCCTTGATCGTAAACCGCCCCTCCCCCGATACCTGCGCATGCACGTTCACCCGAGGTTTCGGCCCTGCTGTTCACCGCCGTGGTGTTGGCGACCGTTGCTCCATTGGTAACCTGCCCTACCCCAATGCCTGCGTGTGCATATTTACCCGAGGTTTCGACCGTGCTGTCCACCGTCGTGGTGCAGGCAACCGTTCCTTGATCGTAAACCGCTCCCCCCCCGATGCCTGCGCATGCACGTTCACCCGAGGTTTCGGCCCTGCTGTTCACCGCCGTGGTGTTGGCAACCTTTCCTCCATCGGTAACCTGCCCTACCCCAATGCCGACGTGTGCATTTTTACCCGAGGTTTCGACCGTGCTGTCCACCGCCGTGGTGCAGGCAACCGTTCCTTGATCGAAAACCGCCCCTCCCCCGATGCTTGCGAATGCACCTTCACCCAAGGTTTCGACCGTGCTGTTCACCGCCGTGGTGTTGGCAACCGATCCTCCATAGGTAACCTGCCC
>NZ_JBLYNV010000131.1:0-4780 GCF_049310165.1 Endozoicomonas sp. ALE010
GGATGCAGGAGCTAGAGCAACGCAGGAGCAGTTGCCGGGAGTGACTGACAACTTAGTCAGAAATATATGATTTCATTTGGTTAACTACTTACAACCGCTCAGAAAGAAAGTTACCCTGAATTCCCGGACGGTGATGGCCATGGCACCATTAAAATCAGCCTGTTCCGAAGGCCTCTGCCAGCATTTTACGCGCTGTCCTGTAGCGCTCTGACTGTTCAAGAGACGCCCAGTCAGTGTAAGAGTCAGGCATCAAACCATCCGGACCGACACCCTGTAAACCCGAGCCGTCTATCTCAGCCAGTACCTCCCGAACCCCCTGACGATTACAGATAATCAGGAGATCACAACCAGCATCCAGGGCTGCCCTGGCCCTGGCAGGATAACTGCCGGTTTTCGCCGCTCCCTCCATCGACAGGCAATCGCTGATAACCAGCCCCTCAAATGACAGCTGATTGCGTAACACCCCTTTCAGCCATTCTGAAGAATAACCCACCGGATGCCGGTCAATAGCGGGAAACAGGATATGGGCCGGCATTAATGCCTCAACCCCCTTTTGAATCATTACCCGGAAAGGCTCCAGGTCCGACTGACAGATCTCATCAAAAGTACGATCATCCAGGGGAAGGCTCACATGGGAATCAGCATCCACATTCCCATGGCCCGGAAAGTGCTTGATAACCACAGACATTCCCGCTTCATGAACCCCATCAATCCACAATGAGGCCAGGTGATTCACCTGCTCAATCGAACGCCCAAAAGCCCGATCCCCCACGATCGGCGTTTTACCATGATCAATATCCAACACAGGCCCCAGGCAAAGATCTATCCCGCAGGCCAGCAACTCAGAGGCCATCAGCCAGCCTGACTGATAAGCCATCTGATACTGCTGATCCGGGTCAAATGCCCCATAAGCCTGCGCCGGGGGTAGACGGGTAAATCCGTCCTTGAAGCGTTGCACACGCCCACCTTCCTGATCCACACAAATTAACAGATCCCGACGAACATTCCGGACAGAACGAACCATGGCAATTAACTGTTCCCGACTCTGATAGTTCCTGGAAAAAAGGACAATACCCGCAACACCGGGCAGGGAAAGCAGCTGGTGTTCTTCGGCGGTCAGCTGCACTCCCTCGAGATCAATCAAAAGAACACCACGGTTCAGGCCTGTAGGCACGACTCTATCCTCTAAAAAAAACGGTATCAGCTAAGCTGTATATCTATCCTGGTACCGGTATCTACACGGTCAAACAGATCGATAATATCTTCCCCATGCATTCGGATACATCCCCGCGAGCCGGGTTCACCCATCACTGCCGTATCCGGCGAACCGTGGATATAGATATAGCGACGCATGGTATCAACATTACCCAGCCGGTTATATCCGGGCTCCAGGCCACTGAGCCATAAAATTCTGGTTAATATCCAGTCCTTTCTTTCAGGGTACTGCTGACAAAGCCCGGGGGAATAAATCTCACCGGTAAAGCGACGTCCGACAAATACTGAATTAGTCGGCAGACCGGCACCAATTTTCGCCCGGATAACATGCTGACCAAGAGGTGTTTGCCAGCTCCCCTCCTGCTGCCCGACTCCCTTGCTGGCAGTAGACACAGAATAAACACGGCGCTTGCCGTCCTTCTCATGCAGCACCATCTCCTGACTGGCAATATGAACAGTAAGATGCATCGGTAAATCAAGCTCTGTATGGTTAAATGATCCGTCAGGTGTGCGATCTTAGACCTGCCGCCATGAAAGGCACCATCTTTCTCATGATATCTTCCAGTTCAGTCCTGACCCCATAATCGCTTTCCGCAATAGCCCTCAGTGCATCCGCTCCTGAAAGGGTAAACACAGCGGAACCCAGAATAAAATAGACGCGCCAGAACAGGTCATTCAATGGCAACTCAGGACACGCTTTTACCAGCAACTCCAGATAAGCCTGGAATACTTCCCCGTAGACGTCGCGCAAATATTTCTTCAGATGCCCCTGGCCCTGTGTGTAGGCCAGGCCAATCATCCTCATACAAACAGAGAGATCTTCAGGGCTGCGGGGTTTAACCGCCATGATCTGATCCACCAGTAAATGAAGTATTTCTTCCAGATCAAGAACGTCATTATTATCCTGATATCGCACAAGAGCCCCGGAAAGATTGCTGACAAAAGGATCAAGAAAACGGGAAAAGACCGCCTGGATCAGGGATTTTTTGGAGCCGAAGTGGTAATTAACAGCGGCCAGGTTAACACCCGCCTGACTGGTAATTGAACGCAGCGAGGTCTCTGCGAACCCATGCTCAGCAAATAACTTCTCGGCAGCGTCCAGAATCCTGTCTACTGTCGCTGACTGTGACATGTCTGTAAAACCTCCAATGTAAACATTTGTTTAAAACTAACGTTTGCCAACTGAAACATCAAGTTAGATTAATAAGACAGGGGTGGTTGCAGTCAGCAAAATACTGTATATAATTACATGTACTGTATAAAAACACAGATTTAATCATGTATAAATTGACCAAGCGCCAGACTGAGATTCTTGAACTGATCAAATCTCATATAGAAGAGACCGGTTTCCCCCCCACTCGTGCAGAAATCGCACAGACCTTCGGGTTCCGATCACCCAATGCAGCAGAAGAACATCTCAGAGCCCTCGCCCGCAAGGGAGCTATCGAGATCACCCCCGGAACCTCAAGAGGTATCCGAATCCCCGGCACTGAATCTTCCGGCCTGCCTATTGTAGGACAGGTTGCTGCAGGAAGCCCCATTCTTGCCCAGGAACATATTGAAGACCACCTGTCCATCAACCCTGATTTCTTTTCCCCCAAAGCAAACTTCATGCTTCGGGTAAAAGGGATGAGCATGAAGGATATCGGTATTCTTGACGGGGACCTTCTGGCTGTCCATAAAACATCAACCGCAGCCAATGGCCAGATTGTCGTTGCCAGAATTGACGACGAAGTAACGGTCAAACGTTTTGAACAGGTTAAAAACAGAATTTACCTGCACCCGGAAAACAAAGAATTCAAGACAATCGAAGTAGACCTCAGCGTTGATACCTTTGCTATCGAAGGACTGAGTGTGGGGGTTATCAGGAACTAGTGCGGCTAAGCGTTATTACCCGTAAACCACGTTCACCCTGAGCGGAGTCGAAGGGTGCTTGGCACGATCTATCAGAGTCCGGAGTTTCCGCCTTTAGGCCCTATGGGTCCTTCGACAAGCTTCAGGACGAACGGTATGGGCAACAGCGCTTAGCAGCACTAGACCCTGACGATCTCTGATGTAGAGGACCTGACATGCAAGCATTAACACCATCATCCAGTCAGAACGGTAACGCTCCCTGCATTGACAGTGAACCTGTCAGCTTTATTGATGAGCTGATTCTCTCAGGCCCGCCCTGGCAATCAGGACGTTTTCTGAAGACTGTTCTGTATGAGCTGGCTAACCATCAGGATCAACGCTGGCTTACCCTGATACTGTCCAGTGAACAGGCAAAAAGCACCATAAACTGGCTGAAGTCATCGGGCATCAGCAGGCAGCGCCTTCAGGTTCTCAACCCTTCCGCAGTGGCAGACCCACTGAAACTCACTCGCAAGGCACTGGCCTCAGGCACCAGCCACACCGTGGTCAGCTGGATCGAGCAGATGGATAGCATCACACTCTCTGAACTCGAGACCGCCGCTCGCTCAGGTCAATGTCAGGGACTGGCAATCAGGAACAGAGGATAACTGGAGGGTTTGTATGACAGTCAGTGAAGAACCCGGTTTTCAGGGATGTATTCTCCAGCGTCAGCTTCTGTTTTACGCCCGACTTCTTCTATGCAGGCATCCAGCATAGCCTTGGCTACCTCCACCTGATCTCCCTGGAGAAAGTCAAGCAACTCCCGGGAGAATGACATGGTAACCAGGGGCTCGGCGTTCTCCTCATCACTGCGACGCAAAACGATTTCGCCGGAAGGCAGTTCAACAATTTCAAGAAACGACGCTGACATAAATAGTGACACCGGGATTTTAGGGTTAGCGGTGAAGCATTGTGCATTAGCCAGCAGAGGCTTTCAAGATATCAGCCCTAAAGAGCTGAATATGGCTGGCAATGAACAAACCTGAAAACATCAGAAACCTACCACTCCAGGCTGAAGTTCCGACTATAGGTAACCAGCTCCTTCAAGGACTCAAGCACAGAAAGAAAGCCTTCTGACTGATCAAACCGCACACTATTGGCATTAAACAGAGGAATTTCATTCCGCTCAACACTTTTACGCTGTATAGGCATGGCACAGTCCTGATGACTTTTTAATAACGCCGACAACCAGGAATCATGTTGCTCAAGACGTTCAATGTACTGCAACTCAGTAGACACCTCTCCTTTGTGATGAACACTGTTCATTGCCTCGTCAAGAGAGGGTAGTTGATTTACCGGCAAACGGTAATTCGTCATAATTTCAGCCAGTAATGACCGGTAAGCCTGAACCATTGCATTCAGACAGGCCTCACGAAATGCCGGCTTGGCAAGATCATCAGCATCTTCCCAGGCATCCAGCAACAAACGGGCGTGAAAGAGCATTTTATTGGTATATCCCTGCCAATTGTTTGTCATAACCAACTCCATCAATCTTTCGGGAACAACTTGTGCTTTGTCGAGCTCAAAGTTTATAAGTAGCTGGCCATATGAAATCACATATTTCTGGCTACTTGGGCAGGAGCTATGCGAGGCACAACGGAGGGAGCATAGCCGTAGCTATGTGACCGGAGTTGTAACGAAGCACGACTGCATGGATGCAGGAGCTAGAGCA
>NZ_JBLYNV010000132.1:0-4724 GCF_049310165.1 Endozoicomonas sp. ALE010
ATGAAATATAATTATGGATAGAAGTTCTGCTGGTACCAGTAGTAAATACGCAAAATCAGATAATGATTACAACCAACCGAATGACCATGCCGCTTCTTCAAGGCGTGGGCAATATAGACATACCAGAGTCAAACAGTGGGATAATCCCTCTCGCGCTTTCCCAGGGCATAACGAATTTTACCAATCTTCTGACGCACGCCCTTCTCAAAATCTAATGTTCCGCTCAGTGAACTCTGCTCAAGATTTCAATGCCCTCATTAAACAAGAAGTAATGGATGGTCTGGTGAGTAAATCGGATCGTTTCGGCCATCGCTATGATGGAAGAAATCACGGTCAATATGCCAGTTCAATTAAAAAATACACGTCAGCTGCTAAAAGACCGTTAAATCGAGCGGAACAAAGCCAGCTGATGCGTTTGCTGCAAAATTTCACAGCAACCCGGAGCTGGAATTGGCGAAGCCTGACGACAACACTGCATTCCTTTACTTCAGCGGGTGTTTTTACCCTCCATAACCCCATAGATGAGCGTGTTGAGCGTACTCAAGCTGCCTTATTGTCAACGCTACTTGATGCAATAATATTTCACTGCAACCAAAAACCTGAAGCGAGGAATATTGATCCCCAAGGCATAGCCAATCTGCTGTGGGCCATGGCGAAACTGGTGGACAAAGGGCAGAAGCAGACACCAGAGCTCAACGAGGCTGTGGCCGCGCTGTTGCCCTGCGTGAACGTCGTAAAGAAAGCTCACTTTAAACCACAGGAAATCACCAACCTGCTGTGGGCCATGGCGAAACTGGTGGACAACGGGCAGAAGCAGACACCAGGGCTCAAAGAGGCCCTGGCCGCGCTGCTGCCCAGGGTGAACGCACAGAAAGACCACTTTATTCCTCATCATATCGCCAACCAGCTGTGGGCCATAGCGAAACTGATGGACAACGGGCATGAGCGGACACCAGAGATCAAAGAGACCGTGGCGGCGCTGTTACCCCACGTGAACGTCCAGAAAGACCAATTTACTCCTCAGCATATCGCCAACCTGCTATGGGCCATGGCGAAACTGGTGGACAACGGGCAGGAGCCGACACCAAGGTTCAAACAGACCCTGGCCGCGCTGTTGCCCTGCGTGAACGTACAGAAAGCTCACTTTAAACCACAGGAAATCACCAACCTGCTGTGGGCCATGGCGAAACTGGCAGGCAACTGGCAGGAGCTCACGGCAGGGCTAAAAGAGGCCGTGGCCGCGCTGTTGCCCTGCGTGAACGTACAGAAAGCTAACTTTAACCCACAGAAAATCGTCAACCTGCTGTGGGCCATGGCGAAACTGGTGGACAACGGGCAGGAACAGACACCAGAACTCAAAGAGGCCGTGGCCGCGCTGCTGCCCCACGTAAACGCACAGAAAGCTAACTTTACACCACAGGGTATTGTCAACCTGCTGTGGGCCATGGCGAAACTGCTGGACAACGGACAGGAGCCGACATCAGGGTTCAAAGAGGCCTTGGCCGTGCTATTGCCTCACGTGAACGCACAGAAAGACCAATTTGGTGCCCAGGGAATCGCCAACCTGCTGTGGGCCATGGCGAAACTGGTGGACAACAGGCAGCACCGTACACCAGGGCTCAAAGAGGCCGTGGCCGCTCTGTTGCCCCACGTGAACGCGCTGAAAGACCAATTTATTACTCAGCATATCAGCAGCCTGCTGTGGGCCATGGCGAAACTGGTAGGCAGCGGGCAAGAGCGGACACCAGAGTTCAACGAAGCTGTGGCCGCGCTGTTGCTTCATGTGGACGCACAGAAAGACCAATTTAATGCCTTGGCTATTGCCAACCTGCTGTGGGCCATGGCGAAACTGGTGGACAACGGGCAGGAGCAAACACCTGAACTCAAAGAGACCGTGGCCGCGCTATTGCCCCACGTAAACGCTCAGAAAGCTAACTTTAAACCACAGGGTGTCGCCAATTTGCTGTGGGCCATAGCGAAACTGGTGGACAACGGGCAGGAGCTGACACCAAGGTTCAAACAGACCCTGGCCGCGCTGTTGCCCAACGTAAACGCTCAGAAAGCTATTTTTAAACCACAGGGTATCGCCAATTTGCTGTGGGCCATAGCGAAACTGGTGGACAACGGGCAGGAGCAGACACCAGGCTTCAAACAGACCGTGGCCGCACTGTTGCTCCTCGTGAACGCACAGAAAACCAACTTTAAACCACAGGAAATCGCCAACCTGCTGTGGGCCATCGCGAAACTGGTGGACCACGGGCAGGAGCAGACACCAGAGCTCAATGAGGCCCTGGCCGCGCTGTTGCCCCTCGTGAACGCACAGAAAACCAACTTTAAACCACAGGAAATCGCCAACCTGCTGTGGGCCATCGCGAAACTGGTGGACCACGGGCAGGAGCAGACACCAGAGCTCAATGAGGCCCTGGCCGCGCTGTTGCCCCTCGTGAACGCACAGAAAGCTAACTTTAAACAACAGGGTATTGCCAACCTGCTGTGGGCCATGGCGAAACTGGGTGAGCTCGTTGAGTTGAACGTGGTTACATCCACGTTCGAGTCGCTGGTGTACCGAATCAGTGAAAACCCTCAACTCTCTCAGAAAGCCATATTGATGTCTCTCTGGGGAGTAATGGTCTGCTGTGCCAGGCTGTCTCTGGTCTCCAATGCCAATAAAAATCACGTGCTTGAAAAGCCCATGGATGACCTTTTTACCCGTCTGAAAAATACATTCCTGCACAATGAAGAGGATCAACGCACCATTGCCCTGGCCGCAAGTTGGCTTGGCAGAGCGTGTCCGGTCGTCCCCCATTACCAGATAATGATTTCAAAACCTCAATCCGACTTCCGTGAACAACTCCAATCCCACATTCCATCTTTGAAGATTGAAGAAGAAAAGAGTCTGAATTCATTACCTCCGGTTGACCTGCTACTGCCAGATCACAACATGGTGATTGAAGTTCAGGGTCCCTCTCATTACGTGGGTGGTGATTTCAAAACCAGGAATGGTTCGACTCTGCTGAAAATCGCACTGCTGAGAAAATCAGGATTTGGGGTCATTGAAATCCCGATTAACATGCTTTGGAACCGGGATTCAATGAAACGATGTATTGATCAAATAAAGGCCAGGGTAGACATCTCGTCACAACGTCATGGCTCTGTATCACTTAAAAGAAGGTGGGCAGATCAGGCATACGTTACTGCTGATAGAGGCAGGCAACCCTCAGATCACGGTTACCTGACTGCCGAAGAACATTCAGATGAGCAAACCGGTAAACCGGCAAAGAGGAAGAAAACAAACAACCAGTAATTGCCTTCCTCCTATCATGACTCTAGATCCGTTTTCACACGCCGGAAAGAAATGCCAGTGTTGAACACCTGTTGCCCCGGATGATTTGAAAATAACGGGTTGATGGCATCAGGAGTAGATGTGTTTCCCCAACCGTTTACGTTTATAGACGTTGTAGCAAAATGAACTTTTGAACAAAACCGCAGTCTGCTTTTTATATTTTCATTAATTAATGAAATATAATTATGGATAGAACCTCTGCTGGTATCAGTGGTCAATACACAAGATCAAATAATGATTACAACCAACCAAATGACCATGCCGCTTCTTCAAGGCGCGGACGATACAGACATAACACAGTCAGACAATGGGATCCTCCCCCCCGCACAGCCCCAAGGCGTAATGAATTTATCAATCTTCTACCGCATACTCTTCTCAATATCTACTACGCCGTTCAGTAAATCCTGCTCAAGATTTTAATGCGCTCACCCAACAGGAAATAATGGCTGGCCTGGTGAGTAAATCGCACCGTTTCGGTCATCGCTATGATGGGAGAGATCACGGCCTATATGCCAGTTCAATTAAAAAATACACGTCAACTGCTAAAAGACCGTTAAATCGAGCGGAACAAAGCCAGCTGATGCGTGTGCTGCAAAATTTCACAGCAACGCGGAGCTGGAATTGGCGAAGCCTGACGACAACACTGCACTCATTCACTTCAGCAGGTGTTTTTGCCCTTCCTAAACCCATGGATGAGCGAGTTAAAATTACTCAGGCTAACTTATTGTCAACGCTATTTGATGCAATAATATTCAAGTGCAACCAAAAACCTGAAGCCAGGGATATTGATGCCCAGGGAATCGCCAACCTGCTGTGGGCCATGGCGAAACTGGTAGACAGCGGGCAGGAGCGAAAACCAGGGCTCAACGAGGCTGTGGCCGCACTGTTGCCCCACATGAACGCACAAAAAGACCAATTTATTCCTCAGCATATTGCCAACCTGCTGTGGGCCATGGCGAAACTGGTGGACAACGGGCAGGAGCGGACACCAGGGCTCAATGAGGCCGTGGCCAGCCTATTGCCCAACGTGAATGCACAGAAAGCTCACTTTAAACCACAGGAAATCACCAACCTGCTGTGGGCTATGGCGAAACTGGTGAAGAACGGGCAGGAGCAGACACCAGAGTTCAACGAGGCCGTGGCATCGCTGTTGTCCCTCGTGAACGCTCAGAAAGACCAATTTATTCCTCAGCATATCGCCAACCTGCTGTGGGCCATGGCGAAACTGGTGGACAACGGCCAGAAGCAGACACCAGTGCTTAAAGGGGCTGTGGCCGTGCTGTTGCCCCTCGTGAACGCACAGAAAGACCAATTTATTCCTCAGCATATCGCCAACCTGCTGTGGGCCATGGCGAAACTGGTGGACAACGGGCTGGAGCAG
>NZ_JBLYNV010000133.1:0-4684 GCF_049310165.1 Endozoicomonas sp. ALE010
TGGATTGTCTGAGAATATTCGATCTGCAATGTTGGCAGTCATGAGCAGAGCAAAAATATGAACTATGGTGCATCTGATGCGACCACCCTGCTGGATGCTCTTGTTGAACCAAGCCGCTTTACCGGCGATAGTAGATAACAATTTTGTTTTTTGTGTAAGATACTTGCTTGTGAACTATAGGAGAATCATTGTTTTCATTTCGTATTATTTCGATGCCTGCATCATTTATGTCCAATAGCTTTTTGACCCGGCTCATACCAATGCCTTTACCACTTTTTTCAGCAAGTTGAGCATAATCTCCTGAGTATCCTTCATCATATATGCGGCCAATGTCTTTGTCCGTTATTTCAATACTATACATATCGAAAGTGATTGAATTTTTAAGTCTGCAAAGTGTAATTATTATATTTCTTTTTTCTAAACAATATTTAACAGCATTCTCTAAAAGGTGGTGAAAAACAACATGCATTGACTCATAATCAAAGTGTACATCGAAACTATCACCTTCTATTTCAATTAAGACTTTCTTCTCGTTAAAGTCCTGGAAGAAGTTATGTAAGATAGAGAGAATTACTTTTTTTAGGTCATGCTTTCTAACTGAGAGCTTTGGTGTTTCACCAAACAATCTGTTGAAAACAGAAAATTCCATTTTCATTGCCATATTGTTTTTTGAAATTCTATAAATAGCATTGGCAAATTCATGAGGGTTATTTCTCATAAATTGTTTTGCTTCTGCAATTTTTTCTTTGTAATTCAAACCTATATTGTCTTTAGGTATTACTGCATGTACTTCTTGAATGTTATGCGCATTCAAAGAAATTATATTGTGTAATAATGCGGAAGTAGAAGAGTTTAGTTTCCTTGAAATTTCATTTTTTATATTATTTATGTTTTCTGATATTCCAGCATAAATATCCATCTTACGTTTAAAAGTTTTCGAGCTTTTAATGTCGTCACGGTTTTCAGAGCAAAAGTAAACCTCACCTTCCTTTGAGATTGACTAACCTCTTCTCCTTTTTTTCGAGTCTAAGTTGCATGATTTAAATACTTCATTATCAGATGAGCAATGATTCGAGCAACTTTCACAAGGGTATTGTAAATTGGAAAATACAACCTTACCGTTCTTACCTTTGAGTTTGATCTTTTCCATTATTTATTCAAAGATTTCCTTGGAGAAGTTTTCAATGATTTGTTCAAACTCATAAGGGTCAGCATTTTTTGGTAGAGAATCATCAGCCTTTTTTAAGGCGTCATGAAAACGTTCACCTTGTGTTTCACCTGAATAGATAATTACCTTTTTCTCTTTGTACTTATCTTTTATCGCTGAAGCTAAACCTAACCCTTCATCCTTAAAGCCTAATGAAACACCTACTCCGTGAATATCTACGAAAAAAATATGCGTATCTCTAACTTCTGTTGAGTTTAGGTCTTTTATATCTCGGATGGATTTTGTATTTTGCCATCCAGCCCTTTTCAATATGTCTACAACTTTAAACTTTGAATCATCATCAATAAATATTATCTTTGTGACTGCTCTGAGTTCATCAATTGAAACATCTTTCTTCTTTTGCTGTTGAGGTTCTGTTTTCTGGTCAATCAAATTAATCTCGACATTCTGGCTATTTGTTTGTGACTGGGAGCCCTCAACTCCCTTTTTTCTCATTGCGTTCAAAAAATACCCTCCTACAGCTACGCCTGCACCACTAAATACCCATGTGACCCACTCTGGTGTTTGAAACTCTTGCACTCTAAATCCTTATTTGTACATCGTGATGGTTGAAATGAATTGCGGCTAACGCCTGCATAAGCGGCGGCGCGTCTAGCGCCGTCCGCTGGATGCTCTCGTTGAACCAAGCCGCTAACGCGGCAAAAAATACCGTTCATCCCAGCCACCCCACCATTGCCAATACTTCCTGATATCCGTACCACTCCGGTGCGGCATATATAAGGAAGCAACATGGAACGTTCTGAACAAAAACGGTTTGACAAACTGTATCAAAAACACCTCACCACCCTGAAACTCCAGGGCAAAAGCCCATCCACCATTGATCTCTACAGCAGGCCTCTGCGACGGGTGGCAGCCTTCTTTGATCGTTGCCCCGACACGCTCAAACCCGATGACCTGAAAACCTACTTTGCGGCACTGGTGGAATCCCACTCATGGAGCACGGTCAAAACCGACCGCAATGGGCTGCAGTTTTTCTGGAAACACGTGCTGGGAAAACCCTGGCAGTTTGTCAACATCATTAAACCACCCACCGTTAAAAGCCTTCCGGTTATCCTGACCACCACTGAAATTGAGTTACTGCTCAATAAGGCGCGGAAGCTGCGCTATTACACCATTCTTCTGACCCTTTACAGATTGATGAGCTGGATTTGAAAGGAGACGACCAATGAACCTCTCCGATATAGCCGATCAATGTGCCGACCGTTTCCTGGAAAAATACAGTCAACGTCTTCTACCCAGCCAACTCAAGGCGCTCAACGCCATACGGGGTTGTCGAACCCCGGCTTCCGGCATGACGCTGCTGGAATGCAACGGCTGCCAATTCCGGGAACAAAAACCATTGTCCTGTGGACATCGTCACTGCAATCGCTGTCAGAACACCGATACCAGCGAATGGTTGCAACGGCAAAGACAGAAACTGTTGCCCGTTGAATACTTTATGGTGACCTTCACCTTACCAGCGCAACTGCGGGCTCTGGCTTGGCAACATCAACGACAGGTGTACGATTTACTGTTCAGAACAGCGGCTGATACCCTGAAACAGTTTGGAGCCAATAGCAAAAAACTGGATGCTGACCTGGGAATGACCAGCGTCCTGCAAACCCACAGCCGACGGCTGGATTACCATCCCCATATACATTTTGTAGTGCCCGGTGGTGCAATACCCGACGAAAAGAGTGGCGCAAACTCACTGGTAACTATCTTTTCAATGGCAAGAGTCTGTCCATGGTCTTTCGAGCCAGACTCCTTCGCGCCCTGGACGAACAGGGACTACTATCACTAAGCCTGAAAACAAGGCTGCCCAAAGAGTGGGTCGTCAATTGCAAACGGGTGGGCAAAGGATTACCAGCACTTGAATATCTATCCAGGTATCTGTACCGGGGCGTGATCAGCAACAACAACATCCTGGCCAGCAAACAAGGAAAGGTGACCTTCTCTTACCTCAACAGTGAAACCGGCAAAAAAGAGACGCGAACCCTGCCAGGGGAAGACTTCCTGTGGCTGGTACTGAAACATGTATTACCCAGGCGATTTCGACGATCGCGGGATTATGGATTTTTACACAGCAACGCCAAAAAACAATTATCACTGGTGCAACTGGTTTTACACGTCATGGTCAAAGCAGTAGAACCCGTGATTCGTCCGCAATTCAAATGCAGGCATTGCGGCGCAGCGATGAAGCACATTGCGTTCAGCTTCCTGAAACCGACCTGAGTTGCCACAGCAACAAATATCGCCATTCACAAACAGGGAGAAAAAGTAAGCTCAGCCAGATAGATATGACATACCCCAGACTACCGTAATGCAGTGGTCGGGAGACACTCATCCTGAATAAATAGCGTTCTGAAAAAACGCTTTGATTCAAGATCCGCCAGAAAAGTAAACTTCAATAGACCTTCCTCGCCAGAATTCAACCCGGGCTTGTGCAACAACAGGATAAGATTGCGGCGGCGCAATCTATCCTTATTCGTTATGTTTGCTATTCTGCCCAGGAAGTATCAGTCATGCGAGGATCGTCGATCCGCTGGCCGAAGCAGTTGTAGTGATCTTCCTTGACTTGTTTGAAGACAAAGGGCTCGAACAGCATTCGGTAGGCTTTTGTTTTAGTGCCGGTCGCATCTTGCCGGAACATGCTTTCGATGAACTGTTCCTGTTCAAGTTTTTTCAAGCATTCACTGACTCGGTGTCGGGTTATGCCAACCATATCACCAAGGATTTTCTGACTGGGCCAGCACTCACCTTCACTGTTGGCAAATGTGGCCAAAACAATCAGCAGCAGCCGTTGAGTGGGCAGTAGGCTTGCCATCTCATCGGTATGTATTTTCACCCTCAACAATCTCATCACTCCGATTGTGTACGCGAACGAAATCATGGCTATACTATCCCCTGAGCCATTACTCGCTGAGTGACGGCTCGTTGATTCGAGAGAAACCCGGTTAGGAGTGCCACCTCCGTCTGAGCCGGGTTTTTTCTTGCGTGTCAGAAACATAGACTCTGTTAAAAAATAGGCAAGAAAAAAGGGGGTCGTGTACACGATAGGCCTGTTCGATATGAACTGGCAAAATAATCGAGGTCTCGACACAAACAAGATTAAAGAACAGTATCAAAGAACAAGTTGCGCAATGCGGCCTGCGTCGGTGAACATAATCGGGATAGGGCAGAGTCTCACAACTCTCTGACGACTCACCGTACCTGGCGACAGAATCTTTAACCAGCTTTGAATCATGATCTACTAAATTGCGTACTTGAACCGGCTAATCTGGCAAGCGCATGCGACTGCACGGATGCAGGAGGTAGTGCGGAGCAGGAGCCAGAGCCGGGAAACAGGTCAGAAGCAACAAGGGTGCTCCGGGTATCGATGGAGCCACCATTGAAGCTTATCCAGACTTTGCCAAACAGCATTGGCCTTCAGTGCGTCAAGCCTTATTGGACGGAACCTACCAGCCGTCACCCGTG
>NZ_JBLYNV010000134.1:0-4658 GCF_049310165.1 Endozoicomonas sp. ALE010
TGACCCCGGTCACCAGCTCAGGGGTAGTCAGGGCGGGTGATACCTGCCTCAGCCAGCTGGAAGCCGGTGATTATGGTTCGGCCCGGGCATCATTCTTCGCGCTGTCGGACCAGCAGCAGCAACAGGCCATCCAGTCACTGACAAGGATGCCGGACTGTTTTGGGCTGGAGCCCCAGTGGGACGATCCGGCTCCGAGAGACAGCCAGAGTGCCTGGCAACGCTTCACCGCCCTGTACGACAGCAAGATGGGGGTCCAGGAAGAGGCGATGAACCGCCTGAAGCTGATGTCGATGGTCACTGCTGGCAAGGTGACCGGGCAATACGACGAGGCGCAACAACTGGTGGCACACATTATTGACCTGCTGCCAACCCGGGACAATGCCAGCCAGCGATCCTGCCAGGAGACGGCAGAGTGCGCCCAGCCGCCAGTGTTCCAGCAGCACCATTACGACCGGGGCACCATAAACGACATGCTCAGTGCTTATAAAACCATCAAGGCAGAAGTCGCCGACCAGTTGCCGCAGTACTTTATCAACCACAATCTGGACAGTGACCTGCAAGAAGAGATCATTACCCAGGTGGCGCTGGGCAGTTTGGGATCACTGAATGGCAAGCCTACCGAGTTATGGCAGGCGGAAATAGCAGCGCGGTTGCAAACCGAAGCGGAGGAGTTTGCCCAGACTCCGGTTTAATGATGGAACCCATGAACAACAAACTGTCGGTCCAGGAGTCATGATCGGTTGAGTTCAGGTTAGCGGGAACCCTTCTTCGGATGCGGGTTAAAACGTTTGGCACTGCCTTTCACCTTTCTGGCCTGCACTTCGTTCTTTTTCAGCCGGTCCCGGGGTTTTTTGTGGAAGGAGGGCGCTGGTGACAGGTCAACCAATGCGGCAAGGGCGTCGATATCTGGTTTTTCCAGCTCCTGAAATTGCCCCTGACGCAGCTGGTCAGGAATGATCATGCTGCCAAACCGGACCCGCTTCAAACGGCTGACTTTCAGATCCAGACGACCGATGGAGAGCCAGTGCTCGCCCTTCAGTTTGGGGAGATTATCGAATACCGTTGGACGGCCTTCCTTATCTGAATGGCTGCAGACCTCGCCTTAGGCTTGTAACAGGCAATGACCCCTTATTTGTCACCCCCGTACTGTAAACTTTTCTAACTCGAATATTTGCAACTTTTGTAAAGTTGGATATTTTTTTCATCAATCTGAAATGAATAAAAGTCAACTGACGGGTTTATCAAGCGATGCATCTTGGACTTCCAGTTAAACCAACTAATCCAGGTTTTCTGCCTGATCAACAATTTCCTCATGATCCTGATAAAAAACTCCCTCATGATCCTGATAAAAAAAATCCTCATGATGATGATAAAAAATTTCCTCATGATCATGATAAAAAATTTCCTCATGATCATGATAAAAAATTTCCTCATGATCGTGCTAAAACAACCAGCGTGTTTCACTCACGTCAAGTGGCTAATAAAAAGACAGGGAAGACGATGATTGCATCGGGTAGCCAGAATCAAACCAGCCATTTGGTTCAGTCTGCCAGTTCTTCAGTCTCACTCAGGCAGACAAAGTCAATTCATTCAAGCGCAGCTGTTTTAATAGATAGCGCCACCTCAATCACTGCTTCGGTCAGCATTTCAAATTCGGCAAACGCTTCAACATCATTTGAAAGCACAGCGGGTTCAATAAATAGCGCAACCTCAAAAACAGCTTCGGCCAGCCATTCAAATTCGGCAAACGATTCAACATCTGCCAGCGCAGGCAGCATACACACGGCAACGGCCACTATGTCGGAGGCAATGAAGGGTAGGGTCTCTGATAACGCTGCTTCGGCAACGTCCGCTAACAGTCCATCTGTGCACAGCGAAACAGGCTCGGTACAGGCGTCGGCGTCGGTGTTAACAGCAATCACCGGTGTATACCTGGCAAAATCCAGCCTGGTCAGATCCCCAGCCACTACTCAGGGTATATACAGCAGTAGCAGTGATTACAAGACTGCTGTGAGTTCATCAGACAGCTCATCAGGGCCCATTAAACATACCGCTACTGCCCACAATTCAGCAGGCTCAGTCAAAGCGACGGACTCCGGTTTTACGACAACCGGCGCTCATCGGCCAGCCAGCCTGTCCGGCTCAGTCAGCAATCCCCTGGCAGCCAGCGTCTCTAGCCATCACCCCCATGCTTCTGGCTCAGCAGGGCCTTCCGCCACAAGTGTAAGTATCAATGATATGGGTGAAACCGGTGAACATTCGGCAACGTCCATGGGGTTATCCGGCTCGGTGAAGAGTGCCGCCTCTACCCATACAACGGGTATGCATTCATTGCCTTCGCTGCACAGTTCTGCAACTGCCATGAATGCCTCCACGGCTTCCCCAGCCCGGTTCAGCCTGTCCGGTTCCAGCAAGGGCGCTGTTACCAATGCATCTGCAAATTCAACAACAGCCTATCCGGGTTCTGTTTCGGTTTCTGCCAGCCCAGCGGGTAGGCAAATAACGTCATTTAATTATGCAAGCTCGATTGTCCAGGATTCTACTTCTGCAAGCATTGCCACCGCCCCGATACTACTACCGACCAGCACTCCCTCACTGGTTAACACCCTGCTCCCCTGGACTGACAGTATTATCCCGGCACATTCATTTGGCGGCATCACCGACATCGCGCCCACCAGGACCACCGTAGCCCCGTCCAGTTCGCTGGCCACTACCAATTTAACACTGGAGCAGCAACTGACCACCATAGTGGACGACATGGGCAAATCAACCAATCTTGGCATGTACGAAAATGACCTGGTTTATTTTCAACAACTGTTTCCGGCCCTTAACTTCACGGAATTAGTCACCTTTGTTAAGGACAGTGCCAGGGATTTTGCCGGATATATGCTGCTCAAAGGCATTGAAGCCTTCGCCAAAACGATCAATGGCACTTTCCCTGATGCCACTCGTCACTATTTGGATATCGTAGCAGCCGGGGTGGATGACATTATCCATGAGTTCAACACCACAATCGCGCCTGCCCAGAATACTAGCTCAACGACAGTAGCCCATCACCATCGTTCAAAAAGAATGATCCTTTCGGAGCAGGATTTCTTAAGCAAAATCAGGCTGCTGATAGGGGCTGAAGGTGTACTTGCCAGAGACAACAAGGTCCCGCAACTGTTGGAGTTTTTACGGGGTTTTTCAGCAATGCGCAATGAATTTACCCTTACGATGCAGCGTGGCGTTGCGGCAGGCCCAGATGCAATAGCTCTTACCAATCAACTCCGGCAGCCGCCGGAGATGGCCAATTATTTGCGGCAATATGAGAACGAGGTCTTTGATTTAATAGGGAATCAAGACTTTCAGGCACTTGGCAGATTAGCGTTTAAAGTTAACACCCTCTCATATTTTAACGTTTTTGCTCCGCCACGACAGAGAGACATGATGCAATCGCTCAGGCTCCTTGTTCGTACCATGATTCACCGTCTCGAACAGATATCTCTGGGGACCACCAATCCGTCAACTATGACGCATATGGCTTATCTCACACTTTTCTGTGTAATCTGGAACCCTTTGCGATTAATGATGCGTGATCAGCAGTTAGCTGAAGGCATTTGTCAGTCGGATGTAGTTTCATTGACCGTTGCCAGCCAGTTGGGAATTTCTGTTAGCAGCTCATTAAATACTCTGGTCAATGCTATTTTCCTGGGTACCGGATATGCTCGATTACCCGCTCTTGTCAGGACGATCCTACAGGAAATTGCGAGTAAAAATAGTATATCTTCCCCCGTAAGTTTATGGCGTAGCCTGGGCCTGAAAAGAGACAGTCATTACCTTGATAAAATTGGCCAGAAAGTTGAGCAATTTGGGTTTAGAGTCTATGGTGGAGAACCATTTCTTACAATCCGGTCAATGCTGTCAAAGATGGTTGCAGCGTTCAATGCGAAGGCAACTCAGTTACCGGCAGGGGCAGATGCTAATGTTCTGTTTACCATCTCCCCCCGTACCTCACATGTCATATTTGCAAAAATACAAAGAGTGAATAATCAACTATCTCTGACCACTGCTGATTCCGACGGCTATTTGCTTATAGCCAGCGCCGATTCAATGGATCAGTTGGTCGCAAGGGCCATGAACGTACTGAGACCGCTGGCTCAGCGATACGGCCTTGGATTGACTCAGTCAGGGCAGATTGCCAACGGAAGAGGTATCGGGCATCTTTATCAACCCACCGACGCAGAAATAACCGAGTTGGCTGACCTGGCTCCCATTCCTACCTCGTCCTTAACGTTAAAACAGATCCTGACCAAGCCGGTAACGGAACTTGAAGCCCTCGACAAAGCGGCCACGAAGGCACTGGCCAAAGAATACATTAACAAGGTGACCAGTGCAGCGGGGCTTGACAAACTGAAATTAAGCCAGAAACTGACTGAACAGGACCTGCTCCCTTCACCCTCAAGCCTTCAGGTAACCACAGCCGATTCACTGATTATGCAAATGCGGGAAGTGATCAGTGTGCTTGACGACGCTCTGGCCAATAATACCCCGGTACCGGAAGCCATCAAAAAGCTGAATGCTCACATTATGGCCAAAACCAGTCAAAGCCTGCTTGCCCGGGCCAAAGCGACCGCTGGAGAACAGCCGGACCCTGTACCTGGTCCTTCCGGGGTGGC